>JAZQVW010000096.1:0-22378 GCA_045632025.1 Candidatus Avispirillum sp.
GCGATGGGGTAACCTGTTGCCTTGGAAGCAAGTGCGGAGGAACGGGAAACTCGGGGGTTAACCTCGATAACCGCATACTCAAGGGAGTTGGGGTTAAGAGCAAACTGACAGTTACATCCGCCAACGATACCGAGAGCGGAAACTATATCAAGAGATGCCTTTCTGAGCATCTGGAATTCTACGGGAGAAAGTGTCATTGCAGGAGCAACAACGATGGAGTCACCTGTGTGAACGCCAACGGGGTCAACGTTTTCCATAGAGCAGATAGCGATACAGTTGTTAGCGCTGTCACGCATAACTTCAAACTCTATTTCCTTCCAGCCTGCGATGTATCTTTCGATAAGAACCTGAGTGATAGGAGAAGTGTCAAGGCCTGTTCTTGCGATGATACGGAGCTGCTCCTCGTTGTAAGCAACGCCGCCGCCGCCACCGCCGAGAGTAAATGCGGGACGAACGATAACGGGGTAGCCGCCGATGCGGTTAGCAACCTCGATACAGCCTTCAACAGTTGTAGAGATGTCTGAGGGGATAACGGGCTGACCTATCTCTGCCATTGTATCCTTGAACATCTGTCTGTCCTCGGCGCGGTCGATAGCCTCAGCGCTTGTACCAAGGAGGCGAACGCCTGCCTTTTCAAGGTAGCCTTCCTTAGAGAGCTGCATTGCGATGGTAAGACCTGTCTGTCCGCCAAGGCCTGCGAGCATACTGTCGGGGCGTTCCTTTTCGATAATTCTCTTGATAGTCTCTGCTGTAAGGGGCTCGAGATAGATCTCGTCTGCAAGAGCATTATCTGTCATGATAGTAGCGGGGTTGGAGTTTACGAGAACAACGTTTACTCCGGCATTCTTAAGAACGCGACAAGCCTGAGCGCCTGCATAGTCAAACTCAGCAGCCTGACCGATAACGATAGGACCTGAGCCTATCATAAGAACTTTCTTTATACTTTTATCAAGCGGCATATTAGTTCTCCTCCATAAGTTTGATCAGTTTTTCGTAGAGAGCATTGGGTGTAAGAGGAACCCAAGCTGTTTCGGGAGCGAACTGAACGGAGAAGGCCTTAAGTCCCTCGTATTCAATTCCCTCGCATGTCTTATCGTTTGTGTTTTCCATTGTAACAACTGCGGGAGCCTTAACGCTTGCAGAGTCAACTGCGTAGCTATGGTTCTGAGTTGTGATCCATGTGTGAGTACCGTTCAGCTCACTAACGGGCTGGTTTCCGCCTCTGTGGCCGTGGCCCATCTTATATGTGTCGCAGCCGTTTGCAAGAGCGAGCATCTGGTGGCCGAGGCCGATCGCGAAGATAACTGTTTTGCCCATAAGAGCCTTGATCTCTTCGATCTCGGCAGCGTTTGCCTTAGGATCGCCGGGGCCCTCGGAGAGGATAACTGCTTCGGGAGCATCAGCAAGGATGTCAGCTGCCTTTGTGTTATAGGGAACAACTGTAACTTCGCAGCCAAGCTTTGTAAGATCGCTGATAACAGACTTTCTTGTGCCGTAGTCAACGAGAGTTACGCTGTGCTTCTTTTCGCCTTCAGCCGCGTAAACCTTCTTTTCCTTTGTGGAAACGCTTGCAACAAGGTCTGCTGCCTTATAGCTTTCAACAACGGAGAGATCAGCGGGAACCTCGGGAGCGATCATTGCCTTCATTTCGCCGTTTTCACGGATAAGGCGAGTAAGCTCTCTTGTGTCAACGCCCCAGATACCGGGAACGCCAACGCTCTTAAGGTAGTCGTCAAGATTTCCTTCGCAACGGAAGTTGGAGGGATAGTCACACCACTCGCGAACAACATAGCCTGAAATCGTACAATCTCCGTTGAAATCGGAGGGGATAATTCCGTAGTTTCCTATAAGAGGGAATGTCTGGAGGAGGATCTGTCCGCGGTATGCGGGCTCAGTGATCGCCTCAAGATATCCAACAACGCTTGTGTTGAAAACAAGCTCGCCGCAGGATGCTGCTTCTGCACCGAAGCCATATCCTTCGAATACGCGGCCGCCTTCAAGAATTAGATAAGCTTTTTTCATTTGGTTAAAACCACACCTTTCTGACTATAGGTTCATTTATTATTTTTTTTATTGCCAAGAAGCTTTACAAGAACTGCCTTTTCGGCGTGCATTCTGTTTTCGGCCTGGTCGTAGATAACCGTCTGATGCTTTGTGAGCACCTCTGCCGTTATCTCCTCTCCGCGATGAATGGGAAGGCAATGGAGAACGATAGCGTCGTCCTTTGCCGCCGCCATGACTTTCTCGTCGACAGTATAGCCGACGTTTTCGTCTGCGGGCCAAGCTTCTATATATATAACGTCTGCATCCTTTGCAGCTTCTATCAAATTATCGGTGCAAGAAAACTCTCCGTTTTCGCGTGCCCACTGCATTATCTCGCCATCGGGCTGATGGGACTCAGGCGCTGCAACCGCAACGTTCATTCCCATTTTAACTGCGCCGACGATAATGGAGTTGGCGGAGGGGCCGCTGCCAACGCAGCAAAGCTTTCTTCCTCTGTAGGAGCCTTTTCTTTCTCTGATGGTCATCAGATCTGCCAGAGCCTGACAAGGGTTGACCTTATTGCTCTTTGTATTTATAACAGGAACGATACTGCCGTTGGCGAAAGCCTCGGCATCCTCCTGGTTATCTGTGCGAACGGCAATTCCGTCAACGAATCTTGTAAGAACTGCGGCGAAATCGGAGATGTTATCCCAATTGCCCTCTGTCAGTCCCTTATCGGAGAGAAGGAGCGCGTGGCCGCCCAGGTCGTACATACCAACCTCGAAGGAGGCTCTCGTGCTTGATGCGGAATTGTTCATAAACATACCGAGGGTCTTGCCCTTCAGCAGCTTATGCTTGATATTATTCTTTCGCTCGAATTTGAGCTGGTCTGCGATGTTGAGGATTTCCAGTATCTCCTTTTCGGAGAGGGTGGAAAGCCGCATAAGATGTTTCATTATGGCTAAATTCCTTTCAGGAGTCGATTATATCCGCGAGGATGCTGAGTGCTTTCGCAAGCTTTTCCTCGCTAATATTGAGGGGAGGAACAAGGCGGACCTTATTCTTTGCTGTCAGCACAAGAACGCCCTTTTCAAGAGCGGCGTTTGCAACGTCGCGTCCTGCCTTTTCGCATTCAATGCCCAGCATCAGGCCTCGGCCTGTTATTTCCTTAACGTTTTTGCATTTTGAGAGAGTGTCTCTGATAAGCTGCTCCTTTTTGCAAACGCTTTGGAGAAGCTTCTCGTCAAGGCGCTCGATTATGCTGATAGCTCCTGCGGCGCAAACGGGGTTGCCGCCGAAGGTGGAGCCGTGAGAGCCGGGAGTGAGCACGCCTTCAACCTTTTCGGAGAGCATTGTTGCTCCCATGGGAAGGCCGCCTGCCAGTCCCTTTGCTGTTGAAACAACGTCGGGAGAAACTCCGTAGTGCATATATGAGTAAAGCTTGCCTGTTCTGCCGTTACCTGTCTGCACCTCGTCAAATATAAGGAGCATATCGTTTTCGCGGCAAAGCTCTTCAGCTGTTTTAACAAATTCGTCTGTGAGGACGTTAACTCCGCCCTCGCCCTGAACAGTTTCCATCATAACTGCGCAGAATTCGCCTGTGCCAACCATTTTTCTGAGCATTTCAACGTTGTTTGCCTCGCAATGGCTGAAGCCGTGGGGGAAGGGGCCGAAATCTGTATGGAACGTATCCTGTCCTGTAGCGGCAAGAGTCGTAACGGTTCTGCCGTGGAAGGAATTTTTAAGAGTGATGATGTTGCTCTTTTCCTCGTTGCCCCATTTGAGAAAAGCATATTTTCTTGCAACCTTTATGGCGCATTCGTTCGCCTCAGCTCCCGAGTTTGAGAAGAACACCTTCTTCATTCCCGTTTTTTCGCAAAGTATTTTTGCAAGGCGGGCGCAGGGCTCGGTGTAGTAGAGGTTGGATGTATGCTGGAGCTTATCCACCTGCTCTTTAACTGCCTCTGCCCAGGCGCTGTCGCAGTAGCCGAAGGTATTAACGGCGATTCCTGCGCCAAGGTCGATATATTCTTTTCCGTTTGTGTCCCAGAGCACCTCTCCGCATCCCCTTTCTATTTCAAGGTGGAAGCGGCCGTACGTGCCTGCGACGTATTCCTTGTCGATATTAGTGATAGTCATTATTTTTGCCTCTTTATTTTGCCTATATACAAATCAAACTGCATCCGGGATGCAGTTTGAAGCGACCGTGTTAACCACGGACAAACATCGTTCCCAGACCTTCATCTGTCATGATTTCAATAAGAATAGAATGAGGAACCCTGCCGTCAATGACAAAGACCTTGTTAACACCGCGGCGTATCGCCTCCTTACAGCAATTGACCTTGGGGATCATGCCGCCGCAGATTATGCCTTCGTTTTCAAGACGGAGAGTATCGGAAACATATATTTTAGATATTAAGGTTGAGGGGTCGTCCTTATCTTTGAGAACGCCCTGAGTATCGGTCATAATAATGAGCGATTCTGTATTCATAGCGCCTGCGATTCTTGCAGCAGCTGTATCGGCGTTGATATTATAGGTGTTACCCTCGTCGTCGCAGCCAACTGTTGAAACAACGGGAATATACCCCTTTTCCAGAACGTCCAGAATAGGGGATGTGTCGATTTCTGTTATATTACCAACAAAGCCGAGCTCGCTGTTAGCACACTCAGCCTTGATCATACCGCCGTCAATGCCACAAAGGCCGATAGCGCGGCCGCCCTTCTGGCCGATAAGAGAAACAAGACTCTTATTGACCTTACCTGCCAGCACCATCTGCACGATATCAACAGTTTCTTTATCTGTAACGCGGAGACCGTTTACGAACTCGCTCTTTTTACCAACCCTGCGAAGCATATCAGTTATTTCGGGACCGCCGCCGTGCACAAGGACCACCTTGATGCCAATAGCGGACAAAAGGACGATGTCACCCATAACGGCGTCCTTGAGATCCTCGTTGATCATAGCGTTTCCGCCGTATTTGATAACGATGATCTTATCCTTATATTCCTGAATATTAGGCAGCGCCTGTGTGAGCACCTCGCTTGTGAGGGCGGCGCTGAGCTTCTTTTCGGGTGAATTGGTCATGTTCTGTAATCTCCGTTGATTTTAACGTAGTCGTAAGTCAGGTCGCAGCCCCATGCCTCAGCCGCAGCGTCGCCGTCATTAAGACCAACAAGAATGTATATGTCTTTTTCAGTAAGGATCTTTTTAGCGATATCCTCGTCGAAGTCAACTCCTGCGCCGTTTCTGCAGACCGCGATGGTGCCTGCCTGGCTCTGGAAGTCAACGTCCACCTTTGTGATATCCACCTCGGCTCCTGAATAGCCGATAGCGCAGAGAACTCGTCCCCAGTTTGCGTCCGCTCCGAACATTGCCGCCTTAAGGAGGGAGGAGCAGATAACGCTCTTTGCAACGGTCTTTGCCGCCTTTACTGTGGGTGCGCCGCTTACCTTGCAATCAACAAGCTTTGTTGCGCCCTCGCCGTCGGAGGCGATCATTCTGCAGAGAGTTCTTGTGATCATGGAAAGCGCCTGGCAGAAGGTGTTATAATCCTCGCCCTCGCACTCAACCATTTTACCGCCTGCCGCTCCGTTTGCAAGAATGGAGACCATATCGTTTGTGGAGGTATCTCCGTCAACGGAAACCATATTAAAGGAGTCAACGATATCAGCGGAAAGCGCCTTCTGGAGCATTTCGGGGGATATTGCGCAGTCTGTTGTGATGAAGACCAGCATTGTTGCCATATCGGGATGGATCATTCCGCTTCCCTTGGCGATGCCGCCCATTTTACACTTAACGCCGCCGCATTCGAACTCAACTGCAACCTCTTTTTTGATGGTGTCAGTTGTCATAATAGCCTCACCCGCCGCTTCAGCCGCCGCCTCTGTGCAGTCAAGGCCTTCGCAGAGGGCCTTCATGCCGTTTGCGATAGGCTCGATGGAGAGGGGTTGACCGATAACGCCTGTGGATGCAACCACAACGTCGGAAGCCTTGATGCCGATCTCTTTTTCTACCAGGTCGCACATAGCGCGAGCGATCTCGATGCCGTTAGCGTTACAGGTGTTTGCGTTGCCGCTATTGCAGATAACCGCCTGAGCGTATCCGTTGGCAACGTTTTCTTTAGTTACAGTTAAGGGAGCTCCCTTAACGAGATTTCTTGTATATGTGCAAGCCGTGGATGCAGGAGAATCGCTGACGATAAGAGCCAGGTCTCTCTTGGTTCTGTTCTTACGGATACCGCAGTGGATACCGCTTGCACGAAAGCCCTTTGCGGCGCAAACGCCGCCGTTAATAAATGTCATTTTTAACCTCATTTTGTCATAAATACGAGGCACAATTTCGCCATACATATATATTCAATATATTATACTATATTTAACCCTCAAAGTCAAACAAATATCGCCGATTTTATGCCCGTTTTTACATTTTTGTTACTATTGAATAAATCACAATTCGAGAGAGAGAGTTTCGTCAAGACCGTGCATAATATTGAAGCACTGAACTGCCGCGCCGGACGCTCCCTTTCCAAGATTATCGTACCTTGAAACGAGGATCATTCTGTCGTCGTTTCCGTATACGGAGATCTCCATAGAGTCCTTTCCTGCAAGCTTTGTTGCGGAGAGGAAGCCTGCCTCATCGCCGCCGTCAACAAACTTAACAACGGGGCCCGTATAAAGGCTTCTGTATGCCTCCTTTACGTCCTCGATCGTCTTGCCTGCGCAGAGCTGAGAGGCGAACAGAGGAACTGTAACCTCCATTCCTGAATAAAAATTCGCTACGATGGGAGAAAATACAGGAGCGTTTTCAATGCCTGAGAGCTTAGCCATCTCGGGGAGGTGCTTATGATTCTGGCCTATACCGTACTGACGGGGGGAGGCGAGGAGAATGTCTCTGTCGTCGCTTTCATACTGAGCGATCATCTTTTTTCCTCCGCCGCTATATCCTGTAACGGAGTGGCAGGAGAGGAGGATGTCCTTTGAAATGATGCCGCGGTCGACCAAGGGACGAACGAGAGAAATAAAGCCGCTTGCGTGGCACCCGGGGTTTGCAACTCTTGCGGAGTTAGCTATCTTTTCCCTTTGCTTTCGGGATATTTCAGCAAAGCCGTAGTCCCAATCGGGGTTGGTTCTATGAGCAGTTGAGGCGTCGATAATTCTTGCGTTGCTGCCCTTTGCAAGCTCAACGGCTTCAATTGCCGCCGCATCGGGGAGACAGAGAAAAACTGTGTCGGCTGAGTGGATAGCCTCGCGGCGCGCCGCGGGATCCTTTCTCTTTTCCTCTGGAAGTGTTATAAGCTCTATATCGTTTCTGCCCTGAAGGCGCTCCCAGATCCTAAGTCCTGTAGTGCCTTCCTTGCCATCTATAAATACTCGTATCATATGAATAATTATACCTTTCGCGTGAATAATTTCTCATAATTATACACTAAAAACCTATAAATGTCAACAGTATTTGCAGGATATATACATTATGTACAAAGAAAAAATGCCATCCCCGACCTTCTTTCGCGAGGATGGCATTTGATTATTTGCCGAAAACGAAGTCTCCTGCCTCAAAGGATATTGAAATATCGTTTAAGCCGTCCGTTTTTCGGGCAAAATAAACTGCGCCTCCCGTCGGGTCGTGGCCCGAAAGGGCTGCCCGAAGAGCGTTTTTGGCGCTGACTGCCGATTCTGCGGAAAATGGGGCTTCCAGCCCTCCGTTTTTCACGCATTCAAAGTTCCCGTTGTAAATAACCTCGGTAACCGTTTGGGGAAATCGGCTGTCTGCAAGACGTTTCAGAATAACGTTTACAATTCCGATCCTGACCGCAAGAGGAGCATTTTCTCCGCATGCTGCTGCAACGAATCTGCATATAAGATTTTCCTCTGCCGCGCTCAGGCTCAAATCCTTGGCCGATGCGGGCATAGCGTACATAAAGATCAAACATACAGACAGAATAATACATAGGGTAAGCTTCCGTATTTTCATTTTCTTTTCTGAATGGCTTGCAAGGTTAGTTTGTGCTTTTTGATTGAAATTATAAGAGGTAAAAATTATGAAAACAAAAAAACGGAGGTTGCCCTCCGTTTTAGCTTATTTATTCTTTTTTAGGTGAAGGAAGCTGATAATAAGTCCTGCCGTTGAGGAAACGCCCATATTTTCAACCGTAACGGAAGCCCATTTTTTGTAGAGGGGAATTCTTTCGTTTGCAAGCTCGTCCAGATCCCGTGTGGCGGAAATGGGTCTGCCTCGTGTGGAAAGCTGTGCTGTAGGTCGGTTTATATATATAATAGTTCCGTTCTGTCGGAGGTGGTTATAGTTTCGCTCTCTTGTAACGATGCCGCCTCCGCAGGAGATAATAACGCCCGTTTTCTTTCCTGCCTCAGCTGCGCATTCCGTTTCGATCGCTCTGAAGGCTTCCTCGCCCTCGTCTGCAAATATTTCGGGAATGGTCTTTCCCGCCTTTTCAACGATAGCGGCGTCTATATCTATAAATTCGCGTCCCAGTATCTTTGAGAGTCTGCGGCCGACGGTGGTCTTTCCGCATCCGGGCATACCGATGAGTACGATGTTTTTGGTGGTTTTTGAAATGGTCTTAAAAACCTTTTCTATGGTGCTGTCATATATTCTTCTGCCTGTAAAGCGCTCGGAGGCGTAAGCCGCCTGAGCCACAAGCATTGAAAGACCTCCTGCGCGCTTTATACCAAGCTCCTCCGCCTGCATAAGAAGGGCGGTCTTTGCGGGGTTTGCGATTATATCGACAACTCCCGAGAGAGAGGCAAATCCCGTCAGATCAAGAGGGGACTGCATATTGTTCGGATACATTCCCACGGGAGTGGTGTTTATAATGATCTCCGCATCGTAGTGGCGTGAGATGTTTTCGTAATTATCGGGGCCGCTTCGGGAAATAACGGTAATGCTTTTTGCTCTAAGATCTTTAAGAACGGCCTGTGCTGTGAGAGATGCGCCGCCGCTTCCGAGAACAAGAGCTTTTTTGCCGCCCACGAAGATGTTTGCGCGTCGGATGGTGTACATAAGGCCTGCATAGTCGGTGTTGTCTCCGAAGAGAGTTCCGTCCTCGCGGCGCACCACGGTGTTGACGCTGCCGATCCTTTTGGCCGTGGCGGAAAGCTCGTCCATATATTTTATAACGTCCGTTTTATAGGGGATAGTCACGTTCAGGCCTTTGAAATCTCTTTCTTTGAAAAACGCCTCAAGCTCGTCGGGCTTTTTTTCGCAAAGAGAATATTCATAATTCCCGAAATGTGAATGTATCATAGGAGAGTAGCTGTGGCCGAGTGTTTCGCCCAAAAGCCCGTATTCCATGGTTTTTGCCCCCTTCCGAAAATAATGCTTCTTAAAACAATTATATCACCGGATGCGTATATTTTCAAGGATTTTGAATACAAAAAAGCAATGGCGACCATAATTAGCATAATTTGATAGGATGGAGAATTAAAATTATGATAAAAGGATGCAGGAAAAATATAATCCACGTGAGAGATACGGGCTGTCCGTATTTTGAAGAGGCGTATTTCGTCGTTCGCCGCGGAGGCGACGTAACGGCTTCGGAGGACGATATCGTGAAGGAGGCAACGCGCATTGCCACTTTGACGGCAGACAGTCTGAAAGGCAGAAAAAGCCGTGCTACGCGCGCTATTTTCTTATCTTTCCTTTATGGCGCGTCGGTTTGCTCCATAATGTTCGGAATTGCCGCAATAATACTTTCGTGAAAGCTTTAAATACGGGCGCTTAAGTTGACAAGAGGCAGAAAATGAGGTATAATACAAGGTGGAGTTATTTGTTCGTTTTTAACCCTAGCGCATTAATTGGTCATACCGCCGCCCTCGGATGATCTGCACTATTTTCAAATAATACCCAAAACAGAATATGAAAGGAATCATCTCGAAATGACAAAAAACAAGCTTAGAGTTATGATGCTTGGCGGTCTTAACGAAATCGGCAAAAACCTTGCGGTTTTTGAGTACGGCAACGACATAATCATAGTAGACTGCGGCATAGCATTTCCTGACGAGGATATGCTGGGCATTGACCTGGTTATCCCCGATATATCATACCTTGAGAAAAACGTCGATAAGATACGCGGCATTTTTCTCACCCACGGCCACGAGGACCATATTGGCGCGATACCTTACGTGCTTCGCAGTATAAATCCTCCCATTTACGGCACAAGACTGACACTTGGCATCCTTGAGAGCAAGCTTGAGGAGCACAAGCTGAAGGAGAAAACAAAGCTTATCACGGTTGAAGCAGGAAACGTTGTTTCTGCAGGCGTATTCAAGTGCGAGTTTATCAGAGTTAACCACTCCATCGCCGATGCCTGCGCTATCGCTATCCGCACTCCCGTAGGTACAGTTCTTCATACAGGCGACTTCAAACTGGACGTTTCTCCCCTTGACGGCGAGATGATGGACCTTACCCGCCTTGGCGAATACGGAAACGAAGGCGTTCTTCTTATGATGTGCGAGTCAACGAACGTTGAGCGCCCCGGCTTCACAGCCTCCGAGCGCACGGTTGCAAACTCCTTTGAGCATATCTTTATGTCCAATCCTCATAAGAGAATCATTATTGCAACCTTCTCCTCAAACGTTCACCGTGTTCAGCAGATAATCAACACAAGCTATAAGTTCGGCCGCAAGGTTGCTATCACGGGCCGTTCTATGCTCAATATCGTTGGAGCTGCAGTTCGTCTCGGATATATGACGGTTCCGCCCAACGTGCTTATCGATATAAGCGAGATCAATAAATATCCCCTTGAGATGGTGACCATCATCACAACGGGCTCTCAGGGCGAGCCTATGTCTGCTCTCTACAGAATGGCATTCTCCGATCATAGCCAGGTTGCGCTTACACCAAATGACCTTGTTGTTCTTTCTTCCCACGCCATACCCGGAAACGAGGTTCTCGTGGGCAGAATAACAAACGAGCTTTATAAGCGCGGAGTTGACGTATACAATGCGCCTCAGCAGGTCCACGTTTCAGGACACGCCTGCCAGGGTGAATTAAAGCTTATGCACAACCTTGTGCGCCCCAAATTCTTTATGCCCATCCACGGCGAGTATCGCCATCTGATGCAGCATAAGGAGCTGGCGGAAAGCCTTGGAATGGATCCTCAGAACATTTTTGTGAACAGCATCGGCGAGGTTCTTGAGCTTGACGAGGATTCCTGCAAGAGAGCGGGAACAGTTCCTTCAGGCCGAGTTCTTATTGACGGCTACGGCGTTGGAGACGTTGGCAACATCGTTCTTCGCGATCGCCGCCATCTTGCTCAGGACGGTCTTATCGTTATCGTTGCAACAGTTGATATCGATACACAGACAGTTGTTTCCGGACCTGACGTTATCTCCCGAGGATTTGTTTACGTTCGCGAGGCAGAGGAGCTTATGGAAGAGGTTCGCGTAATAGCCGCAGAGGTGCTTGACGATGCTCTTGCATCCGGAGTTACGGAATGGAACCAGATGAAGGCGGGAATCAAGGACAACTTGACAAAGTATCTCTTCTCCAAAACAAAGAGAAAGCCTATGATCCTTCCCGTTATTATGAACGTTTAAGGTGGATTTGAAATGGTAAAACACGTTATTCTCTGGGCTCTTAAGGAAAGCCTCAGTGAGGCTGAAAAGGCAGAGGCAAAAAAGAACGCAAAGGCGGCTCTTGAAGGTCTTATGGGCAAGATCCCCGGTCTTCTTTCCGTTTCCGTTGTGATCGACGGCCTTGCTTCCTCAAATGCAGATATGATGCTTGACACATCCTTTGAAAGCGAAGAAGCGCTGAAGGGCTATCAGGTGCATCCCGAGCACGTTGACGTTGCAAACGGATACGTGCGCCCCTATACAGAACTGAGACTTTGTCTTGATTACGAGGCTTGATTAAAAGTGAAAAGACCTGAAATTTTATCTCCCGCAGGAGATTTTGAAAAATTAAAAAGCGCCATATATTTCGGCGCTGACGCTGTTTATCTTGCAGGCAGAGCATTCGGTATGCGTGCTGCCTCAGGTAACTTCAGCGACGAGGAGCTTAAGGAAGCTGTTATCTATGCTCACGAAAGAGGCGTTAAGGTTTACGTAACGGTAAATATTATGCCCCGCGATGCAGAATATCCCAAGCTTCGACAGTTCCTTTGCTACATACACGAGATCGGCGTTGACGCCGCAATTATTTCCGACCTTGGCGTTGTGGCCCTTTGCCGCGAATGCGCGCCGGAATTGGAAATTCATATTTCAACTCAGGCAAGCACGGTTTCTGCCGCGGCTTGTAAGGTCTGGGCTCAGCTTGGCGCAAAGAGAATCGTTCTTGCCCGCGAGCTTTCCCTTGAGGCTGTTAAAAAGATCAGAAGCGAGCTTCCCGAGGATATTGAGATCGAATGCTTCGTTCACGGCTCAATGTGCATCGCATATAGCGGAAGATGTCTTCTTTCCCAGTATTACGTTGGCAGAGATGCCAATCGCGGCGCCTGCGCTCAGCCCTGCCGCTGGATATACGGCGCAAAGGAGCTTCATATAGCTGAGGAAAAGAGAGAGGACGAGATCCTTCCCATGTACGAGGACGGAGGGGAGACCTTCGTTATGAGCAGTAAGGATATGTGTATGATAGAGCACGTGCCCGAGCTGGTTGATGCAGGTATTTCAAGCTTCAAGCTTGAGGGCCGCGTTCGCAGCGCGTATTATACTGCCGTTGTTACAAACACTTATAAGATGGCGCTTGACAGCTATATGGCAGACCCCGAGAATTATAAATACGATCCTGCCTGGGGAAGAGAGCTTAATTCTGTTTCCCACAGAGAATACGGATGCGGATTTTTCTTTAACGACCCGAGAGAGGATGCCAATATCGTGACCGATCCGGGTTATATCAGAGAAAAGGCTTATCTCGCAACAGCAGTTGAGGGCTGCGAGGCAGGCGGAGTTGCAACCTTTGTTCAGCGCAATAAGCTTGTGGACGGACAGAGCGTTGAATTGCTCACCCGTATGAGAACAGGCATCCCCTTTAATGCAGAGGGGCTTATGAATGAAAAGGATGAGTCTATTCCTTCAGCTCCCCATCCCGGTATGCTCTTTAAGTTAAAGTGCCCCGTTGCAGTTTGCGCGGGAGATATCCTCCGCGGCGGAGAATAATACTTTTTAAGAAAGACGGTATATATAAATGCTTATTTTAGAGCTTATTAAGGCCTTGTTTCTTGGTATCGTTGAGGGTATAACAGAGTGGCTTCCCGTCAGCTCAACGGGACATCTGCTTCTGTTCAATGAGTTCTTCCCTCTGAATCAGGACACAGCCTTCACTCATATGCTTGTTGAGATCATTCAGCTTGCGGCAATTATGGCAGTTGTTCTTTTCTTCTTCTATCGTCTCAATCCCTTCTCCAAGAAGAAGGACGCGGCAGAAAAGAAGGCAACCTGGATCCTCTGGTCTAAGATACTTGTGGCTGTTATTCCCGGCGGCGTTGCAGTTGTTGGGTTGAAGCTTCTTGATATCGATCTTATAGACGATCCCATTATTATTGCGGCGGCTCTTCTTGTATACGGTATTGCATTTATCATCATTGAAAGACTTAAGAAGGGTAAGTCCTTCAAGATAGAGTCTGCCAATGATATCAGCTATAAAGCAGCTCTCGGCATCGGACTTTTCCAGGTGCTTTCCATCGTTCCCGGAACGTCCCGAAGCGGCTCCACGATTCTTGGCGCAATGCTTCTCGGTGTTTCAAGAACAGCGGCGGCTGATTTCTCCTTCTTCCTTGCTATCCCTGCAATGGTTGGCGCGTCAGGCCTTGAGGTGCTTTCCTATGCAAAGGATATCATTGACGGAGAGGCAACCATGTTCGGTGGCGAGCAGATAGCAATTCTTGCAGTTGCAATGGTCGTTTCCTTTGCGGTTTCTCTCGTTGCGGTAAAGTTCCTCACAGATTTTGTTAAGCGCAACAACTTTGAGGTGTTCGGCTGGTACAGAATCGCTCTCGCGATCGTTCTTCTGGTTATCTATCTCGCAATTCTTTAATAATTGAAAGGACCTCCTGCACAGCAGGAGGTCCTTTTTCTTTTCCGTCATAAAAGCCCATGCCCCCGAATATGCTTTATAAAAAACAAAAACGGAGGCAATCAAATGGACAAACCGAAATATACTATATCCGAAAACAAGCTGACCACACTGCGCTTTGACGTAACAAGCGCAGTGGAGTGCGGCGGGGAATGCACAATGCCCGATTATTATCCGCAGATAAGAAAGATAGTCAGCTGCAGCGCAGTTGCTCTGCCGGACTCCAAATTCATATCGGGAAACACTCTTGAATACGGCGGAACCATGGCCTTCACGGTGCTTTATATCGGCGACGACGGCGCTCTTGTTTCCTTTCCCTATGCAACGGAATACAGCGGCAAGGAGGCACTTTCTGCAGAGGTCCGCGGAACGGCGGAAATAGGAATAGATGCCAAGAGTGAGGACGTTCAATGCAGAGTCCTTGCTCCCCGAAAGCTTTCACTAAGGGCAAGAGTCAAGAGCCGTATTTCCTCAAGCGAAAGAGTGGGCTGCAGGATGCAGATGATCGGGGAGTCGGGTCAGGGGGTAACCCCCTCGGAGAGGGCATCTATCCAAAGCCTCAGCCGTTCTATTCCCACGCTGACAGAGGGCAGAGGAGCGACAACGGGCAAGATCTCGGGCGCCTTTCACGAAAAGCAAGGGGCAAAGCCAATTTCCTGCAGAGGCTCTATTGGTATAAAAGAGGTCAGATGCCGTAAGGATTCAATAAGTGTAAAGGGCGAGGCATTCGCCAAGGCTCTTGTTTTTACGTCCGACGGATTTTATACAACTGTTCGCGCCGCCTTTCCTTTTGAGGAAATAATTCCCGCTGAGGGGGCGGCCGAGGGGGATCTCGGGCGAGCCTGGGGAAGAATTGCGGCGGTTTCTGTGTCAGAGAATGAAAATGGTGAGATATGCGCTGAGCTTGAATATGACCTTGAGGCAGAATGGTGCAGAAAGCAGAGTCTTTCAATCGTTGAGGATGCTTATGCGGCAAACAGAGCCTCGGTCTGCCAATATAGTCAGATAGCATCTCTTGTTCCGCTGTGCTGTCAGGTGTCGTCCTTGTCTCTTAGCGGTAGCTGCAAGCGCACGACCAAGCCAAGCCACGGTGAATATCTTATAGACGTGGTATTTGAGGCGGCTATAGACCGCGCTGAGCAAAGAGACGACAGAATGATATTCACGGGCGCCTGCAAAGCAAAGGCGTATATTGCCTCAAACGGCGAGGTCATATGCGAGGAAGCCTCTCTGCCTTTTAAATATGAAGCAAAGGCGGAGTCTCCGCTCTCTGAGGGCAGGATGATCCTTTTTGCCGATGCCGCCGTAACAGACTCGCGCGGCAGGCTTGAGGGAGATTCTGTGGCAGTTTCCTGCGAGCTTTGCCTTTCCGTTTATGCCAAGCGTGAAAGCAAGGTTTCTCCCGTTTCGCAGATAAGCCTTGAGTGCGAGGACAACGAGCGCTCAAAGGAGGCAAAAATAATGGTAATATACGGCGATGGGGAGGAGCGGCTTTGGGATATTTCAAAAAAGCACAGGGTCTCCATTGGAAAAACGGAAACGGCAAACTCCCTTTCGCGTGGGGATAAAATTGCGGGCAGACCTGTTATAATACCTATTGGAATAGGCTGATATTGTGTGACTTGAGCTATAAAAACACAATATGTCGTGTCTTTTGATAAAAAATCTTATATTTACCATTGAAAATTTGTTAAATGTGTGGTAGAATGGTCAAAATACGTGCTTATAGGAGATCAAAAAATGAAAGATATCCAGGCTAAATTGACTCGCGTTGGCGAACGCTTCAGACTTCAGGGCAAGTTCTATGCTTATAACGTTCTTGCTAACGGTAATATAAACACCACATATTCAGTTAAGTACAGAAGATTTGACGGAACAGTCAAGTCCTACGTTATTCAGCGCATCAACGGCTACGTTTTCAAGAATCCCGTTGAGATCATGTCCAATATTGAGGGCGTAACCGAGCATATCAGAAATAAGGTTGGCAAGGGCAAAACAACTCTTCGCTTTCATCACACTGAGGATGATAAGAACTATTACAAGGATGAAGAGGGCCATTATTGGAGAGTTATGAACGACGTTGATTCCGTAACCTTCAACGTTTGTACAGATCTGAACATTCTCCGCAATGCGGGCAAGGCCTTTGGCGAATTTCAGATGCAGCTTTCCGATTACGATGCCGAAAGCCTTTACGTAACTATTCCCGATTTCCACAACACGAAAAAGCGCCTTGAAAAATTCTTTGAGGACGTTGAGGCGGATCCCTGCGGCAGAGTTAAAGAGGTTCTGCCCGAAATCGATTCTATCCGCTCTATGCGCCGCTTTGCCTCCAAGCTCACAGAGCTGCAGGAGTCCGGCAAGGTGCCCCTCAGAGTAACTCACAACGACACAAAGATCAACAACGTTCTTTTTGATAAGAAAACGGGCGAGCCTCTTGTTGTTATTGACCTTGACACGGTTATGCCCGGTCTTGCAATGCACGATTTCGGAGATGCTATCCGCTTTGCCGCAAACACAGCCGCTGAGGATGAGCCCGACTTAACGAAGGTTTCTCTTGATCTTGAAAAGTTCAGAGCATTCTCCGAGGGCTTTATTTCACAGACAGCGGGCGCGCTCACCGAGCTTGAAATAGGAACTATGGCTCTTGGCGCTCTCACTATCACCATTGAGCTTGCATCCCGATTCCTTGACGACTATATCACGGGCGATAAGTATTTCAAGACAAACTACGAGGGACACAATCTGGTCCGCGCAAGATGTCAGCTGAAGCTTGCCGAGGATATGTGGGATAAATACGAGCAGATGGAGCAGATCGTTTCCTCCATTGCATATAAAAAATAAATACGACTTTTAAGCCTACAAATAAAAAAATCTTGCATCGGTCACGTGGCCGTTGCAAGATTTTTTTGCTTAGGTATTAAAATTGATGTAGTAATAAGAGTTATTCTCCGTGTCAAAGATTGCAATCTCGCAGCTTGAAGCGGGGACAAACTCGGAGGCGGAAACGTAGTTGCCATCGCTTGTTCTAATGATGTAATAGGTTGTTTCTTTGTTGTAGCTAAGGTCAAGTCCGCTGTAGGCGAGAATATTTTTGAAGTGGGCCTCTGCCGCAGGGTCGCTGAACTTGGCATCTGACATAAGATGCCATTTGTCGCTTGAAATAAGCGCCTCAAGCTTTGTCTTCTCATCTTCAGTGAGAGTGAACTTCTCAAAAACCTTAATGGAGGGGTCAAGCTTTGTAAAGCTGTCGCCGTCCTCGCTTGCTCTTTCGGGAACGAGAGCATAGCTCTTAAAGTCGCCCGTTGCGTATTTATCAACCACGTTAAGATAAACCTTGTTGTCGTCATCATTATCCTTAGGCTCTTTGCCTGCGAAAATGAAGATAGCGACTGCGGCCACTGCCAGAACAACGACGATGGCCGCAATGATAATGATCAACTTCTTTGCTTTCATATTTTCTCCAAAACTAACTGAAGCTGTCCGCCGGAAAGCGGACAGCTTTTTGTTATTAATAAATTGTGATATTTCTGAACTTAAAGTCCTTGCGCTTGCCTGTTACCTTGATAACAACGCAGCGTGTAGGAAGGTTGTACATAGGGATGATAGCCTTGTGGCCGATCTTGTAGCCGCGGAAAACGGTCTTGAATTCGCCAAACTGTGTGGGAGCCATCTCGATGTCGTATTCTGTAACGGCAGAGCCTTCTGTGATGTCCTCTTCAATAACGAGCCATCTAACGGGTGTGTCGCGGGGAACGTCAACTACCATTTTGTCGTCCTCGCGTCTGAACTGGTCAAAGGTGCAAACGGGATTGGAGAATTCCTTCTTGATCTTGTCGCCAAGCTCCTTGAATCTCTTAACGTCCTCATCCATGAGAAGACCGCGTCTGTCGGGGCCGATGTTGAGAAGGAGGTTTGCGCCGTGGCCAACGGAATAGAGATACATACCCCAAAGCTCTTCAAGGCTCTTTAACGTGGGCAGGTCAGCGTCTCCGTAGAACCAGTTGCGGCGGATCTTGCAGTCGCATTCAGCGGGCATAAGGATCTCTTCGTCAAGAAGGTCCTTTCTGTCTGTCTGAACGGAGAAGTCCAGAGAGTTTGTTTCGGGGCCGTCTGTCAGGCCTGCGATACCGTCCTCGTTACCGATCCAACGAGTGTCGGGATCCCACATATTGAAGATGAGGATCTCGGGCTGCATGCTTCTGATAGCGCCGATGATTCTCTTCTGATCGTATTCGTGCTCTTCGCTTCCGCATCCGTCAAACCAGAGGTAGTCGATCTTGCCGTAGTTTGTAAGAAGCTCGCTGATCTGGTTGATGAAATATGTGTCGTAGTCAGTTGAATCCTGGCTGGAGGAGCCGAACTGAGCGGGGGAATAATAAAGACCAACCTTCAGGCCGTACTTGCGGCAGGCATCTGTAAATTCGCGAACGATGTCGCCATTGCCGTCCTTCCAGGGTGTGTTAGCAACGCTGTAATCTGTGTAAGCGGAGGGCCAGTTTGCAAAGCCGTCGTGGTGCTTACAAACGAGGATAGCATATTTTGCGCCTGCTTCAGCAATTGTGGAGATCCACTGATCGCAATCAAGCTCTGTGGGGTTGAAGGCGGAAGCATCCATAGGCTTCAGGTCCCAGTCGATGTGGCCTTCGTAATATGTTCTGATACCGAAATGGAAGAAAACTCCCAGTTCCCAATCAAGAAAATCAAGCTTTCTCTGTGTTCTTGCGTCCATAATTAAAACCTCGCGATTTTTTAGTTAACTTAATTATAACAGTTGCAAGCCTTATTTACAACAGTTATGGGGAAAGTTTTTGAAAAGAGGGGGATGGTCAGCTAAACGATAATTTATAGCAGCAAGCCTTCCCCGGGGGGAAGGGGGACCGCGGAGCGGTGGATGAGGCGTCCGGGCTTCGCTTTTTTGTTGGTTCTAAGCCTAGACTCTTCCCTCAAGGGAGAGTATGGAAGGCTCGGTTACCCAAAATTGACAAAAGGTCCAATGAGGGATATAATATCAATACACTCTACAAGGAGGTGTCTTACGTGAAAACAAAGGACAGAGAGCTTAGAGAGCTTTATGAAATAAAATACAACAATTCAAGAGGCGCGCTGCTGATATTTATTATCGTAACAGTTATCAACGTTTTAATGCTTTTTTCAACTGATGATTACCTGCTTCCCTTTGCCGCAACAACTCCCTACCTGTCGGTCGCTGTTGGCTTGTCAGTGGGAATCAGGAGCATATTTATTGCCGCAATATGCACGTCCGCCGTTGTTTTGCTTTTGTATCTGCTTTGCTGGGCAATGAGCAAAAAGCGCTATGGATGGATGACGGCAGCCCTCGTTTTATGTGTTCTTGACCTGATCGCTGTTGCGATACTCCTTTGGTATTACGACAACACGTCATACGGACTTCTGTATATTGCTATCCACGTTTGGTTTCTTGGCTTTTTGGCAATGGGTGTTCACTATGGACGAAAGCTGAAGGCTATGGCAAGGGATCCTTATTATCAGAAAAAGGGGCACGAAGAAGAAGACGATATACCACACGCCACCTCTTACGTGTGCGAGGAAGAGATAAGAGATTCAATTGCCTTACGTCGAGCTGAAGAGGACGTAAAGCACAGAAATCTTCTGGAGGCAGATGTCCTCGGGCGCCATGTCTGCTATCGTAGAATCAAGCGCACCAATCAGCTTATAATAAGCGGATGGGTATACGGAGAGTATAAGGCGTTATTCGAGGAGCCGCACACTCTTGAGGCTGTTATTGAAGGGCATATTATAGAGGCGGGGCTTGATAATCGCGCTTGCAGCTTTATAACCGTTGACGGCAAACGTGTTGCAGAAAAGCGAAGATTGGTTTGATAGCCGAAAAACTTTTACATATAAAATGCAAACAAAAAAGCCACTCTTTCGAGTGGCTTTTAATGCTATGTAAGAAATTAATAGCGGAGAGTGTCAACAGCAACTGTGTTTTCCTTGTTGTAGGAACGGAAGATCTTGAGCGCCTTGTTTGTGCACTGGAAGAGGATCATAGCATCTTCACCGTTCTTATCTGTGAACACTGCAAAGTAAACGTCCTCTGTCTGCTTAACGGACTTACGGAAGTCGTACTTCTTTGTAACGTTAGCATAGTCGTTGTACTTCTCAGAGGAGTAAGGAGCGATAACCTTGCAATCCTTGATCTTGATCTTGAGGTTTTCCTTCTTGATTCTGCCGCCTGCGATGATTGTTGTAAAGGTCCAGTCGCCGGACTCTGTTACGTACTCATATTCGTGGTTTGTGAGGGGCCATGTGAAGTATACAAGAATGATAACGCCGAGGAAGAATACAACGCCGAGGTACATACCAACGCCGCCGCTGCCGAGAGCAACGAATGCGCCGATAACAACAGCGATGTAAGCAAGAATGAGGAGAAGCTTAGTTGTCATAACGGGGCCTTCGCTCTTTTTCTTAACTGTGAATTCTGTGTAGTTAGTTGAATGAGTGGAACGGTCTATTTCCTGACCATCGTGAAAACGTGCCATAATTACAATGTCTCCTTTGTAAATTTTTTCATCAATAGTGAGTATATCACAAACCGCTCTTCTTTTCAAGTGCATATTGAAATTTTAGCATTTATATATGAAATATTTAGTCGCCATAGCCCCTAATCGGTTGACAAAAACTCGGGCGAGGGGTATACTATTATATATTTTATTATGGCATTTAAGGCGGAGAACGTTATGTACCGTATTGTTAGAAAAAAGATACTCAACCCCTCTGTGGTTATGATGGATATAGAAGCTCCCTACGTTGCTAAAAAGGCGCAGGCAGGACAGTTTATCATCCTCCGCGCTGACGAGGAGGGCGAGCGCATTCCTCTCACAGTTGCAGGCTTTGACCGCGAAGAGGGAACAGTTAAAATAATATTCCAGACAGTTGGCGCGTCCACTATCAAGCTTGGCGCGCTCAATGAGGGCGACTTTATTCCTGATTTTGCAGGTCCTCTCGGACGCGCAACGGAAACTGAAGGCCTTTGTAAGGTTGCGGTTGTTGGCGGCGGAGTTGGCTGTGCTATTGCTCTTCCCGTTGCTGAGAAGTTGCACGAGGAGGGCTGCGAGGTTCATTCCATCATTGGATTCAGAAATCGCGATCTCCTTATTCTTGAGGATGAATTCAAGGCTTGCTCCGACAAGCTTATTATTGTGACCGATGACGGAAGCTACGGCGAGAAGGGCGTTGTAACCGCTCCTCTCAAGGCGCTTATTGACTCGGGCGAAAAGTACGACAGAATTATCGCCATCGGCCCCCTTGTTATGATGAAGTTCGTTGTTGAAACAGCGCGCCCCTATAATATTCCCACGGTGGTTTCAATGAATCCCATTATGATCGACGGAACGGGAATGTGCGGCGGATGCCGACTGACGGTTGGCGGCAAAACAAAGTTTGCTTGTGTTGACGGCCCCGAATTCGACGGATATCTGGTTGATTTCGACGAGGCTATGCAGCGCGGCTCTATGTACCACCAGCACGAGGCAAAAGAAAGAGAAAAGGCTTGCAATCTGTTCAGACAGAGCTAAGGTGAATAATATGGCAAATATGAGTAATACAAAAAATCCTATGCCCACTCTTGATGCGGCTCTTCGCGCCAAGTGCTTTGAAGAGGTTGCAACAGGATACAGCGAGGAAGCTGCAATAGACGAGGCGGCAAGATGTCTCAATTGCAAAAAGCCCTTCTGCGTTGAGGGCTGCCCCGTTAAAATACATATCCCCGAGTTTATCGCAAAGGTTCGCGAGGGCGATTTTGAGGCGGCTTATCAGATAATCAGCCGTTCCTCCTCTCTTCCTGCAGTTTGCGGAAGAGTTTGCCCCCAGGAATCTCAGTGCGAGTCCAAGTGCGTAAGAGGAATCAAGGGCGAGCCCGTTGGTATCGGCCGTCTTGAGAGATTCGTTGCCGATTGGCATAATACATTCTGCACAACTCCTCCCGTGCGTCCCGAGTCAAACGGGCACAAGGTTGCAGTTGTTGGCAGTGGCCCCACAGGCCTTACCTGCGCAGGTGACCTTGCAAAGCTTGGCTATAGCGTAACTGTATTTGAAGCGCTCCATACAGCAGGCGGCGTTCTTGTATACGGAATTCCCGAATTCCGTCTTCCCAAGGCCATCGTTGCACGAGAGGTTGAAACCCTTCGCGCTCTTGGCGTTGAGATAAAAACAAATATGATCATCGGTAAAACTCTTACGATTGACGAGCTCTTTGAGGAAGGCTATGAGGCTGTGTTCGTTGGAAGCGGTGCAGGTTTGCCCCGCTTTATGGGTATCCCCGGCGAGAGCCTTAAGGGAGTTTACTCTGCAAACGAGTTCCTCACAAGAAGCAATCTGATGAAG
>JAZQVW010000097.1:0-2699 GCA_045632025.1 Candidatus Avispirillum sp.
ACGCCGCTGGGATAGCTTCGATAGGGCGAAATGTGCAGCACGTGCGCAGAGGAGCCCTTCAGCGCCGCGCTGTCAATACCGTTATGGGACAGGGGCAATTTCTCAAGGCTTACACCCGAGATGTTATATACCTGCTCGATCTTCTTATATGAGGGGGATTCGATCGCGTACACCTTGTCACGCCCAAGCAGTTCTACAAGAAGCCTGTACAAATATTCCGAGCCTGAGCCGATCACGATCTGGTCTATATCCGCAAGTATACCGCGGTTTTGCGCAAGATACACTCTGATGGTTTCGCGCAATTCTATCGTACCGAGATTGGGTGAGCGCTCAAGCATACCCTCGCCCGCATCACCCATAACCTTACGCATGGTTTTTGTCAGTACAGAGAAAGGAAATTCCGTATTAGTGATCCCGTGGTCGGAAGGCTGAATTTTATGAAAGCTGTTTTGAGCGGGGGCGCTTACAAATCCGTCGTCGGCGCGGAAGATAACGAAAAATCCGCTTCGCTGGCGGGATTCAACGTAGCCCTCATCGCAAAGCAAGGCATAGGCATGCTCAACGGTTACCGTGCTAACGCCGCTATCAAGAGCAACCGTTCTTTTTGAAGGAAGCTTATTTCCGAAGGGATATATACCGTTTATAATGTCCTCGCGCACCTGCCTGTAAAGCTGCTGATACGCGGGAATTCGTGCATTTTGGTCAATTATATACTTCATCTGGTTATATAAAATTCTTCCTTTCTGACCATTTTAATATCATCAGTTCCATTATATACTATGAACGTCATTAAATCAATACTATAATATCACGAGGTTAACAAAGTGAAAGATAACAATGCAACAAAAAGGATCGTGATGGCGTCCATGCTTACGGCGCTTGCCTGCGTGGCAACAATGATCATCAAGATCCCTTCACCTCTTCAGGGCTATTTAAATCTGGGCGACAGCGTTGTTCTGCTTTGCGGATGGCTGCTTAACCCCCTTTACGGCTTTTTGGCGGCGGGCTTAGGAAGCGCGCTGGCAGACATTTTTTCAGGCTACGTAATGTATGCTCCTGCAACCTTTATCATCAAGGGTCTGATGGCGCTTGTGGCATTCTACGGCTTCAAGATGCTTTGCGGAAAGGTTGGTAATCTTGGCGCGCGAATCATTGCAGGCGTTGCGGCTGAAATTCTTATGGTTCTTGGATATTTTGTATTCGAGGGATTCCTGTACGGCTTCGGTCCTTCAGTTGTAAACATTCCCGCAAACGGCGTTCAGGGCGTTGCAGGTCTGATCCTCGGCTGTGTGCTGGTAAGGATTTTTGAAAAGAGCAAGATCAGCTTTTGATTTGAATATGGTATAAGAAAAGCCACCCCTCGGGGTGGCTTTTCTTCAATATACGATTACAACCAACGTCTTTTTCGCTCAAGAATTTCTCCGTTAAAGGTTATATAGCTATAACCTTCCTTATCATAACCGGATTCAATATTATGTCCTTTGATATTAGCACAAAGCTTATGTTCGAACTCCATAATGCCTTTTTTCTCGTCATATACCTTGCCGTTTACAACAAGCTCGTTTGTATGCTTAACCCGTCTATAGCAAATATGATATCCAAGATGAGACACCTCAAGCAAAATTCTCGCTTTTACGGTAACATCAGCGTAACGAACAGCGCCGCCCGCTTTCTTCTTGCTATGCTTTGCCGCTTCTCTCTTTTTATAGGAATTGCTTCCAAGGCTGTACGCCATAATAAAAACGGCTGCTGATATTGCGAATATTCCTATGTATATATAACAATTATCGTAGTCGTCAACATCCTGCTGTGACTGCTCAAAATTCATAAGCTCCAGAGTTTCTGTTCTAAGCTCTGCAACATATTCATTATTGGGGTTAACAAGGGCATAGACCTTTGTTCCTTTAGGGAGTGACTTTATTTGTTCGATAAATTCTCCGCTTTGGGTATGAGGGTAAATATCAAGATAAGTACCATCACTCAGATTAATACCGCTATAATTCTTCCCCGACTCATAGCTTTCAAAATATCCTTCACACTCAATAGCCTCTTCGCGCGACACAGGTGTATTGGAATTCTGGGATACGATCATTATCACGCCCATAATAATACCGATTATGCCAAATATAACACAAGCAACGGGAGACTCCAACATTGCATCAGACCATCTGTAATAGTATTTTTCCTTTTTCATAGTTTCTCCAAGTATTTGTTTTATATTGTCATTATAACACATATATTCTTGTTTTATCTGTAAAGCAATGAAAAAAGACACTCTCTTGAGTGTCTTTCGTTTAGCACGTCGCACCGATTTAGATATCGACACAAAACAATTCGATAAATTGTAGTTTATAATACCGTGTAACTCGCATCGGATAATTTATTCATTTCTCTCTTATAGTGTTATTTCTCTTTATACGATTCCCATTGCCATTTCTACCAACAACGCAACGACAACGACCAACGCCGAGATGATAAAACCGTGGATCATCGGACGGATACCGGCTTTCTTCATGCTTGAGAAGGATGTGTTCAAACCGATGGCTGCCAAAGCACAGACCATAAGGAATTTGCTTGCACTCTTGGTGCCGGATACAACAGCGGCAGGAATTGGGAACACGCTTGCTACAATAGACATTGCAAGAAATCCGAGAATAAACCAAGGGAATATCTTTGCAATGCTGAAATTTGCCTTCAGT
>JAZQVW010000098.1:0-3090 GCA_045632025.1 Candidatus Avispirillum sp.
CCGCAGAAGCTTGCCCTTCCACAGAATGCTTCTCAACGACGAGCTGCCTCTTTCCATCGGCGGCGGTATCGGTCAGTCCCGCCTTTGTATGCTGATGCTTGGCTGTGCTCACATCGGCGAGGTTCAGTGCAGCATATGGGACAGCGAAACCGTAAGGATCTGCGAAGAAAACGGAATCCCCCTCCTTTAATAAATTTCACCCTTCGTTCTTGGCGGAGGGTGTTTTTTGTTTTATTTTTTTACATCTTGCAAAAATGAGATAAAACACAGAAGTTATTTTTCTTGGCGTTTGCATAAAATTAATAATGTGAATCTTTACGTATTTTTTTGTTGTTATGTTAGTTTTCGGACGCTTTTTTTTGGTTAAAATCACGAGCGTTTTTGAGGGTAAAATAGCCCCGAATTCCTTAGTAAAATTTGCCAAAAAGCGGTATAATATAACAAGCTTTAAAAAGTGCAAATTACCTATAAAATAAGTATTTTTTATGCATTTATAGACACGAAAGGAGAAAAACCATGAAACGAGCGGCAAGTAAAATACTGAGCGCTGTATTGATGCTTTGCATCATCGCCGGAATGACATTTGCTATGGTTACGACCGCGCTTGCAGGAAACCTCACTCTTCATAACTATTCCTATAGCGGCAAGGGATATAAGGTTCCCTCGCTCAACAGCTATAGCGCAGTTATCTGGGGTAACGTTCTCAATATCGTTCTTGAGGGAGAAAACGTTCTGAGTGGTACGGATTCAAGCCTTCAGGTTTGCGGTATCTGGGCAAACAGCAACTGCACTGTCACAAGTGCTGAAAAGGCAAGTCTTGATATAACAGCAAAGGATGATGGTATCACAACTGACGGTGAGGTTAGCTTGCACGAAAGCAATATCACCATCAACGCAGGAATGAACGGTATTTATTCTTACAAGTCAGGAATGACTATCGGAAGCGGAAGCGTTGATATAGTTGCAAAGCAGTATGCTATCTCAGTTGATGAGAAGCTTTACGTAAATGACGGTAGAGTTTCTGCAAAGAGTGATTCCAAGGAAGATAAGTTCTTCTATGCTATCTGCGGAACTATCTCCTACAATAAGGAGACCGGTCTTGAAGCAAAGGCTTCCATCGATCCCGACGGAGAGCTTGTTTCCTTCAATCTTAAGAAGCAGGCTGTTTCATTTAGAGCTAATGGTAGCGTTTGTGTAAAGCACCCTATTGACAAGAGCGCTTTTGTATGGTAAAATGATAAAAACCGATGAAAAAGAGTAGTAGCTTAAATGCGACCGTTTCAGAGAGTCGGCGGCAGGTGCGAGCCGATACGTTGTTTTAAGCGAATGGACTTTAGAGGGCGGCCCGAAGAAGAGTAGGCGCCGACGGGATTGCCCGTTACAGCAAGGCGTATATGATTGTATACGGCAGAGTGGACTCAGATCTATTTGGGTGGTACCGCGGAATTTGTTATTTCGTCCCAAGTATCCTTTTCGGATGCTTGGGATTTTTTGTATATTGAGGTGCTTTATGTATATTTTAGCAAAACGATGGCGAGGGTAGAACGACCATCACATAAACTATAATATAATGAAACGGAGATATGATAATGAATAAATATAAGGATTTTGATAATTATCTGAAGGAGTTTCCTTCAGCTGACGGATATTTTGGAGAATACGGCGGAGCATATCTGACTCCCGAGCTTATCCCTGCCTTTGAGGAGGCGGACAACGCATACGAGGCCATCTGCCATTCTGCTCAGTTTATAAACGAGCTTCGCAGGATCCGCAAGGAGTTTCAGGGCAGACCCACGCCCGTGTATCATTGCGAGCGTCTTTCAAAGCTTTTCGGAAATTGCCAGATATATCTTAAGCGCGAGGACTTGAACCATACGGGCGCACATAAGCTGAACCATTGTATGGGCGAGGGACTTCTCGCAAAGTTTATGGGCAAGAAAAAGGTCATTGCTGAAACGGGCGCAGGCCAGCACGGCGTAGCTCTTGCAACAGCGGCGGCATATTTCGGCCTTGAATGTGATATTTATATGGGCGAGGTGGATATTGCAAAGCAGCACCCCAACGTTATCAGAATGAAGATGCTTGGCGCAAACGTTATCCCCGTAACTCACGGCCTTAAGACTCTTAAGGAGGCAGTTGACGCGGCCTTTGAGGCATATACAAAGGAATACCACGATGCAATCTACTGTATTGGTTCCTGCCTCGGCCCCCATCCCTTCCCGAAGATGGTCCGCGATTTCCAGTCCGTTATCGGCATTGAAGCAAGAGAGCAGTTCTTTGATATGACGGGTATTATGCCCGATGCAGTATGCGCTTGCGTTGGCGGCGGTTCAAACTCTCTCGGTATGTTCACGCCCTTTCTTGCAGACCCCGTTGAGATATACGGCGTTGAGCCTCTGGGACGCGGCGATAAGGTGGGCGACCACGCGGCAACAATGAAGTTTGGCACAAAGGGACGTCTCCATGGCTTTGACAGCTACGTTCTTCAGGACGAAAACGGCGAGCCCCTGCCCGTATATTCCATTGCCAGCGGACTTGATTATCCCGGCGTCGGCCCAGAGCACGCATATCTTCGCGATCAGGGCAGAATCCATTACGAGGCCGTAACTGACGAGGAGGCAATGGAAGCGTTCTTCCTTCTCAGCCGCTTTGAGGGTATCATCCCCGCAATCGAATCCTCCCACGCCGTTGCTTATGCGATCAAGTATGCTAAGGAGCACAAGTCGGGCTCCATCCTCGTTTGCCTCTCCGGACGCGGCGATAAGGATATCGACTACGTTTACGAAAACTACGGCTGCGGCGAGCAGTTTAACCTTGATAAGTATCTGAAGTGAGAAGAGAGAAGAGAGATTATAGGGGCTCCGCCCCTAATATCCAGTCATCGTCGTGTGTCGTGAGCTATCGCTTCGGTACACTCAGCTCTGCTCACTCGCACTTTGGATGACACCGCTTGCAAAAACGATATTTTATCGTTTTCGCTTCACTAACCCGCGACCTTTTTTATAAAAGGTCGAAAAAAACGCGTAAGGAATAAAAAGAGCCCTACAGGTATCCTTGAGATACTTGCAGGGCTTTTTGTTGTGTATTTTA
>JAZQVW010000099.1:0-20575 GCA_045632025.1 Candidatus Avispirillum sp.
GAGCGATTCTGTGATAAAATTATAGGAGTGTAATTAAATATAAAGAAGGTTTCGCTTTATGAATAAAAAAAATAAGCTTATCGTTTCTTTTGCGCTGGCCGCGGCGGTTCTTGCCGTGATCGGATTTGCTTTTCTTCTGATGGCGGTTTTGCGCGAATACGATCTTGACATCGGGCATTTCAAGGCAAATGCTGTTTTCTCATGGATCGCTTATGCAGTTATTGCTATCGGTATTGTCCTTTCACTTATCTCAGGCTTCTTATGCCATAGCTTTAAGCTGATGCATGGCAAAAACGCGGGAGTTTTCCTCAGCTTCTCCTCCGCTCTTTGCGCTATTCTTCTTTTTGCATCAGTTATCCTTAACTATTTTGAAAAGACTGCAGACCTTGGCAAGAACCCTTCTATGATCAACTATCTCTGCATTATCTTCGGTATCCTCGGCGGAGCGGGTCTTGTTTTATTCGTTTTCTACGGCGCATACAGAACAGTGGCTTCTCAGCTTCTTTCCTATGCTATCCCCGTTTATTTCATTTTTGAAACACTGGTTCAGTATTTCGATCAGAGCATCGCAATCAACAGCCCTCTGAAGGTCGCTTCTCAGCTGGCTTTCGTTTCCTTTGCTGTGTTCACGGCCTTTGATTCAGGCGTTTATATCGGCAAGAAGAACATTCTTCCCAGATACGTTTTCGCTTGTATGGCTTCCGTTGTTTTGGGCGGCGCCGTTTCGCTCACAACTATCGTTTCCCAGTTCGTTTCTCCCGATAGCTTCAACATAACTGTTGTTGAAAGCTGCACCTCCTGCGCGTTCGCTCTTCTTGCGGCGGCTAAGCTGCACCACGTTATCTTCTCTCTGAAGCCCGTGGAAAACGAAGCAGGCGCAGAGGAATAATAATTAAGAGAGATTAAAATGATATCATTAAGCTTAAGCAACGTGAAATTTGAGGTGGGGGTGCGCAGCATCCTCACCGATGTTTCTTTTTCAATAGAGGACGGCGATAAATTAGGCATCGTGGGTGTAAACGGCAGCGGTAAATCCACATTGCTTAAAATTATCTGCGGTCAGTATGAGGCAACGGACGGCTCCGTTTTTATTGCCAAGGACAAGGTCGTTGGCATTCTTGAGCAGGACGATGCCTTTAAAATTTCAAACGAGGGAGATAACACGGTCATTTCTCAGATGTATGCCGCGTTTCCTCAGCTCCTTCGCGATGAGGCAACGCTTTCCCGCATTGAAAGCGCCTTGAAGATTGCCGAGGGCGACGAGCTTGTGCGTCTTTCCGGTGAGCTTGAAAGAGTCAATACAAGATTTATTGACGGCGGCGGACTTCATTATAAGTCCCGATGTAAGAGTATTCTTATGCGCCTTGGCTTCAATGAGGAGATGCATCAGCTTCCCATAGATTCTCTTTCCGGAGGTCAGAGAACACGCCTTGCCCTTGCAAGACTGCTCTATCGCGAGCCCGATATCCTCATTCTTGACGAGCCTACAAACCATCTTGATACGGAAACGATGCTCTGGCTTGAGGGCCATCTTGCTTCCTATAAAAAGACGGTTATCCTCGTTTCCCACGACAGATATTTTCTTGACAGAGTTACAAACAAAACTCTTGATATTGAAAACTGCAAGGCAAAGCTTTATAAATGCTCATATACTGAGTTCACGCGACAGAAGGAAGAGGCGAGACTCGCCTTGGAGCGTCAGTATATCAATCAGCAGAGAGAGATAGAGCGTCTTGAAAAATATATTGAGCAGCAGAGACGATGGAATCGCGAGCGCAATATAATTGCGGCTGAAAGCAGACAGAAGGCCATCGACAGAATGGAAAAGGTTGAAAGACCTGAGGACGCGCCCAAGGGGATTTCCTTCTCCTTCACTCAAGGCGGCGAAACAGGCAACGACGTTCTTTCCGTCAGGGGTCTGGCAATGGGCTTCCCCGATAAGAAGCTTTTTGAAAATCTTTCCTTTGAGGTTAAAAAGAAGGAGAGAATATTCATCGTTGGCGCAAACGGCACGGGAAAATCAACTCTTTTGAAGATACTCCTCGGACGCCTTCAGCAGACAGCAGGCGTTTACGAGTTTGGCTATAACGTAAAGATAGGTTATTACGATCAGGAAAACCAGAATCTCACCCCCGAGAAAACTGTTCTTGAGGAGCTGTGGGATGCATATCCCGATATGACGCAGACAAGGCTCCGAAGCGTTCTTGCATTGTTCAGATTCCGCGGAGAGGATATTGAGAAAACGGTTTCCGTTCTTTCCGGCGGTGAGCGCGCAAGACTTACATTTGCAAAGCTGATGCTTTCAGCAACCAACGTGCTCATCCTTGACGAGCCCACAAACCACCTTGACATTGCATCAAGAGAGGCGCTGGAGGATGCGGTTTCTGCCTTTGACGGAACAGTCATTGCCGTTTCCCACGATAGATATTTTATGAAGCGCCTTGCAACAAGAGTTCTTGAGCTTGGCAATCCTCCTTTTGATTATAGGGGAACGTATGATGAATACGTTATGAAAAAGGAGCAGATGGCGGCCGCCTCCGTCCCCGAATCGGAAGCGAAAAAGGAATCCGCCGTTCCCACTGGCAAGGAGATATATCTTGCCAAAAAGGAAGCCGAGGCCAAGAGACGAAAGGCCGAGGCAAGATATAAAAAGGTCCTTCGCGAAATAGAGGAGCTTGAAGCAGAGCTTATCGAGATCAACGACAAGCTTTTCGGCGAAGCCGCAACGGATTATAAGCTGGCCGCTGAGCTTGACGACCGACGTATCACCGTTGAAGACAGACTTATGCAGCTCTATGAAGAGGAGGAAGAAACAAAGCCACTCGCTTAAGCGAGCGGCTTTTTCCTTGCTTATGAAGGATGGAGAGATATTATTAAACGACATTTGTTTGCGTTAAAACCTACCCTACCGTCTTGCCTTCGGCAACCCACCTCCCCTAAGCAAGGGGAGGCTTAGTTTGTTAAACGCTAATTTATATTATCAAGGATAAAACCCGCTTTATTTTCATAATATATATTTACCAAAGAAGGAGATATTGTTATGAAAAAATGCAAATATTTCGGCACAGACGGCTACAGAGGAGAATCAAACGTTGATCTTACGTCTCTTCAAGCCTACAAGGTTGGCAGATTCCTCGGATGGTATTACGGAAGTGAGCTTTCGGGATGCAGAGAAAAGAACCATCGCCCAAGGATATTGATGGGAAAGGACACAAGGCGCTCAAGCTATATGCTTGAGTATTCCATTGCCGCAGGGCTGACGGCCTCGGGAGCTGATGCTTATATGCTTCACGTTACAACAACGCCAAGCGTTTCATATATATCACGTCAGGATGGCTTTGACGCGGCCGTTATGATAACCGCCTCCCATAATCCCTATTACGATAACGGAATAAAGGTTATAAACCGCTATGGAGAAAAGCTTGACGACAAGGTTGAGCGGTTGATAGAAGCATATCTTGATGATGATATGTCCGCTCTTGGACTTTTGGGGGATATACCTCTTGCGCGGCGTGATAAAATAGGCCGCATAGTTGATTATTCCTCGGGCAGAAACAGATATATGGGCTATCTTATCTCTCTTGCCTCCAATTCGTATAAGAGGCTTCGTATAGGAATCGATTCTGCAAACGGAGCTTCGTGGAATATAGCGAGGTCGGTTTTCGGTGCTCTCGGAGCGGAGCTTTACGTTATTGGCGATGAGCCGGATGGGCTGAACGTCAATCTTGATTGCGGTTCAACTCATATTGAAGGGCTTTGTGATCTTGTGCGCGAAAAGCATCTTGACGTTGGCTTTGCCTTTGATGGTGACGCGGACAGATGCCTCGCTGTTGACGAAAAGGGAAGAGTTGTTGACGGAGATGCCATAATGTATATTCTTGCAAAAAGGCTGAAGAGCCGCGGAATGCTGAACTCTGATACGGTGGTTGCAACTGTTATGTCAAACAGCGGATTTTTTAAGAGCCTGCGTCGAAATGGAATAGATTGCTGTCAAACTGCGGTTGGAGACAGATTCGTTTACGAGTGTATGCAGAAAAACGATTATTCCCTTGGCGGCGAGCAATCGGGGCATATAATCCTTCGCAAGTATGCAACAACGGGTGACGGTATATTGACGGCTATTATGATATGCGAGGAGCTGAGCGATAGCAAATCGTCTCTTTCAAAGCTGACGGATAATCTTGAAATATACCCTCAAAAAGTGAGGAGTGTGGCTGTTAAGGATAAAGGTGCTGTGCTGGCAGATGCATCAGTTAAGGCAAAAATCAGTGAACTTGAGGCTTTGATCGGTGATGAGGGCAGAATATTGCTTCGTGCAAGCGGAACAGAGCCTGTTGTCCGTATAATGGTTGAGGCGAAGCGAAAAGACGATTGCCTAAAATATATAGAAGAAATTGAGAAAACTATGGCTATGGGAGGGCATCTACTTGAACAGAGAGGTTAAAACCGGTGAGCTTTTTAACTGTAAAAGCCCGTATTTAAAGGATTTTTTTGAGGTAAACCAGTTTCCGTGGCAAATGCTGTCCCAAATAGGCGAAATGATTATGCAAATGCAGAAAATGAATGAGGGCGAATTTCGCATGATATCCGACGGAGTGATGGTATCCGACGGTGTACGCATCCATGAATCGGCTGTTATCGTGCCTCCTGCGGTTATCGGACGCGGTACTGAGATAAGATGCGGCGCATTTCTGAGAGGAAACGTTATCATAGGCGAGGGATGTGTTATCGGAAATTCAACAGAGCTTAAAAATTGCATTTTGCTTGACGGTGTTCAGGTGCCTCATTATAATTACGTGGGCGATTCGATTCTCGGAAACAAAGCTCATCTTGGGGCAGGCTCAGTTTGCTCCAATCTAAAGTCCGACGGCAGGGCAGTGGTAATTCGTGCAGATACGGAATATGAAACGGGAATGCGAAAGGTTGGAGCTTTTCTTGGCGATGGAGCTGATATAGGCTGTGGATGTGTTCTTAATCCGGGCACGGTAGTTGGCAGAAACACAAGCGCTTATCCGCTCACATCCCTCAGAGGGGTGTACCCCGGTAATTCCATTATTAAAAAAACAGACGTGGTGGTTTTGAAAGATAAACGATAATTTAGCGTACAAACTTCATTTAACCGTAGGGCGGTCACACCCGGGGCCGCCGCTAAATACAAACTATAATAGGCGGCGGGGCCAGTGTCCCCGCCCTTCGGTTATCAAATATCGAATTTTAGATGCGATTGTCTTCGGGCGAACACAGTTCGCCCCTACGGAGAAATGTGTGATTCCCTCTGTCTCGTAGGGGCGTCACTTTGTGCGCCCGATAGAAATGTATGATATATTAAATGCGGACGAGCGATGCTCGACCCTACGATGGGTATATCGCTAAACGATAATTTATCGCTCCATTCCACATAAAAAAGCGAGGCAACGCCTCGCTTTCAATATTAAACAATAACCTTGGAGAGAAACCCCTTGAGTCTTGCGCTCTTGGGGCTTGCAAAGAATTCTGCGGGAGCCGCTTCCTCCGCAATAACGCCCTCGTCGATGAAGATAACTCTGTTTGCTACCTCGCGTGCAAAGCCCATTTCGTGAGTTACGCAAACCATTGTCATCCCCTCGTGAGCAAGCTCTCTCATAACCTCAAGAACCTCGCCTACCATTTCAGGGTCAAGCGCGGAGGTGGGCTCGTCAAAGAGCATAACCTCGGGCTCCATACAAAGAGCACGAACGATGGCAACTCTCTGCTTCTGACCACCGGAAAGCTGATTGGGATAGCTTTCTGCTCTGTCGCCAAGACCTACACGGTCAAGAAGCTCCTGAGCCTTCTTTTCAGCCTCTTCCTTGCTCTTTCCAAGCAGCTTCATGGGACCGATAGTAAGGTTTCTCATAATTGTCATATGAGGGAAAAGATTGAACTGCTGGAAAACCATGCCCATCTTTTCACGGTGCTTATTGATGTTAACACTGGGGGACGTGATATCCTCACCGTTGAAGATAATACTACCGCCTGTGGACTCCTCAAGTCTGTTGAGACAACGGAGGAAGGTTGATTTACCGGATCCGGAGGGACCTACTACAACCACAACGTCACCGCGGTTGATATCAATGTTGATACCGCTGAGAACATTGAGTCCGCCAAAGGACTTCTGAAGGTTTTCAACCTTAATAAGAACTTCATTATTAGTGGTCACTCTTAGCCAACCTCCTTTCAAGAATACCTACAAGCTTTGTGAGTATCACAACGAGAATAAGATAAATAATAGCAACTGCTATAAGGGGCATAAAGTTACTGTACGTAATGGAACGGATCTTAAGACCGCCCTGAGTGAGGTCCGCAACGCCGATATAGAAGGCAACGGAAGACTCCTTCAGAAGAGTGATAAATTCGTTTGCAAGAGCGGGAAGGATCGCCTTGAACGCCTGAGGAACTACGAAGTTGATCATTGTCTGTACGTAGTTAAAGCCAAGACTGCGTCCTGCCTCGATCTGACCCTTATCAACAGACATAATACCTCCGCGCACGATCTCTGCTACGTAAGCACCTGAGTTAAGGCCGAAGCAAAGAACTGCCGCAACGAACTTGTCTATATGGAGGGGGAGAAGAAGAACAAAATAGATGATAAGAAGCTGAACCATAAGAGGTGTTCCGCGGATAACTGTGAGATAGAAGCGGCAAACTGCGTCAACCACCTTAAGCTTTCCTGTCATCTGATTTGTGCATCTTACGATTGCCACGATAAAGCCAAGGATCACGCCAAGGCAAACCGAAAGGCCTGTAATAGCAAGGGTTGTTCCGAGACCCTGCAGAAGATACATCCAACGGTCTGCCTCAATAAAGTTACGATAAAACTCATCCTTGAAGCTGTTGATAAGCTTCACGACAGCATTTGAATTATCCGGTCTTTCCATTTCAAACGCCTCAAGGCTGATGCAGTCTACGATACCTGTTCTGAGAGTGTTCTTCTTTGTGATATCAACTGTTTCACCCTTATAAACAACCTCGGTTGTTTCCTTGATAGCGTCTGTTACCTTTACAAGACCTCCGGTACATACGTCAACGTCGTTTTCGGAAAGGAACAGCTTAAGTCCCTCTTCTGTTTCGTAGATCTTGAGAGTTATCTCGCCCTCGATAGGCTTAGCTGTTTCAAGATATTCGTTGATTTTGTTAGTTACCTGGATATTGACCTTTGTTGCATTTGTTTTCTTGCCTGCAGCCTCGTTATCAAGATAGAGACCGTAAGCGTCAGCCATAATGCTGTTTATGTTATCTGAGAGAGCCGCAGTTGTATCTACTGAAACGTATGAGCAGGAAAGAATAACGTCCTTTTCATAGCCAAAGTCAACTGCATTTACTGTTACATGAGTTTTTTCAAGAATCTTTTTTGCTCCACCCGCTGTTTTCTTTGCGATGGAAGCGAAGGCTTCGTCTACGATCACCTGTGCCTCAGAGACACTGATCTTATTTGAAACCTGCATTTCACCTGACTTGCCAAATGCGGAAATTGCTGCAATCACAATTGCCGCCACAGCAACAACTGCTAATATGATAGCTATCAGGCGCTTCTTATTCATTGTTTTCACGTTTTCGCCGTTACCTTTCATTCTCAAAAAGAAATAGGAATGGATTCCATTCCTATTTCCTCATACAGTGTTTAAATTACTTGATGTACTTAGCGATGATAGCATCGATTGTGCCATCAGCTGTGAGCTCGTAGATTGCCGCGTCGATTGCCTTGAGAAGAGCATCGTTGCTCTTGGCAATGCCAACAGCGTAGTCCTCATCAGCATAGGATGTGTCGAGGATTACAAGGCCCTCGTTTGCATTAACGAATGCCTTAGCAGGCTCGTTGTCAACGATAACGCAATCAACTGCGCCGCCGAGAAGAGCTGCAACTGCTTCGTTACCTGTTGTGTACTGAGTTACTCTGTCAGCACCGAAATCGTCTGTACAGTAGATATCGCTTGTTGTACCAAGCTGAACACCTACCTTCAGAGCTGCGCCTTCAGCGTAAAGATCGTCAACGCTCTTGATATCGGAGCCTTCCTTAACGATGATGGACTGAACGCCGGAAGCATAGCTGATAGAGAAGTTTACGCTTTCAAGTCTTTCATCTGTAACTGTCATACCAGCGAGACCCATATCAACGGAGCCCTCTGTTACAGCTGTGATGATGGAATCAAACGCCATATCCTTGATCACGAGCTCAAGACCGAGCTTTTCAGCGATCTTTTCAGCGATCTCAGCGTCGATACCAACGATCTTGTCGCCATCGTAGTATTCATAGGGCTGGAAGTATGCGTTTGTAGCCATTGTGAGCTTGCCTTCAACAACTGTTGTGAAGCCCTCTTCCTCGTCTGCAGCTTCTGTTGTTTCATCTGCTGCTGTTGTTTCACCTGCAGATGCATTGTTATTTTCGCCTTCTGCATCTTCCTTTACGCAGGAAGCGAAGCAGCAAACGATCATCATCATTGCAAGCATAAGTGCAAGAATCTTTTTCATTATGTATATTCTCCTTTTAAGAAATAAATATTATTAGTAACTTGCATCACTGATTCATAATTATACACCTTTTTTTGCATAAATCAAGTGTTTTTTGCAATTTTTCTTACTATATATGTGACGAATATTTATACATATATTCATTAGCATTTGGGTGGCTGCGGCATCGTAGGGGAAGATATCATCTTCCCGCCCAAACGCATCATACGTTTCACCCTCATCCGTCAGCACCTTGCGTCGCTGACACCTTCTCCCTTAAAAGGGCGAAGGCAGTCGACAAAACAAAAACCGCCAAGGTTTACTTGGCGGTTTATTTGATTATCTGAAATTAGATAAGATCAAGGATGCCCTTGTCGCCGTATACGCTCTTCCAGTCAGCTGTGAAGTCTACAATAGCCTTATCTGTGAGAGGATGATATACGAGCTGATCGTAAAGATCGGGGTTGATTGTTACAGCGTGACCGCCGCAGAGAGCGCACTCGTGAACCTGCTGAACGTTCTTGAAGCTTGCTGCAAGAACCTTACAATCAAGGCCGTATGCATCAAAGATTGTTACGATGTCAGCAACAACGCCAACGCCGTCAGCACAAACGTTGTCAAGACGGTTAACGTAAGGAGCAACGTATGTAGCACCTGCGAGAGCAGCCTGGAGAGCCTGCTGAGGTGTGTGGATAGCTGTCATTGTAACGCCGATACCCTTCTTCTTGAGCATCATTGTTGCCTTGAGACCTTCAGCGCCGATCGGAATCTTGATATAGAATTCGCCGCCAACGAGAGCCTGAAGTGCTTCAGCCTCTGCTACCATATCTTCAGCCTTTTCACTTGTTGTCTGGATATGAACCTGCTTGTCGGGACCAACTGCTTCTCTGAGGTCAAGAGCGAGCTGCTTGAAATCTGTCTTTTCCTTGGAGATGATCGTGGGATTTGTTGTTACGCCGATAACGGGGAAAAACTCAACGATTCTGCGAATAGCCTTAAGATCGGCTGTGTCAATGATAAATTCCATAGCTTTAAACATCCTTTCAGATATTATATATTTATTCATTACTACTATGATATCACGCCAAATCAAAAATTACAATATATTTATTTACAAATTTTCACTTTTTTGTCCCCTTTATTTTGTCAACACATAAAAACACAAATTATATTGACAGATATGCAAAGCCGGGACTATAATATCCTTGAAGAGTAAGAAGCCTTGCGTGAAGTGCTGCGGGGACGGGGAGTTGCCCGGCAGACGAAGAGGTGCAAGCCGTAGGTTTGCAAATGATGAATGATGAATACTGAATGCTGAATGAAGGAAGAAATTTGCTAAAGACAAATTTCAACATTTAATTCTGCATTCTGCACTCTGCATTCTGCATTTGCAAAGCTGCGCTTTGCATTTTGCGATCTGGCTTCTGCATCCCGCTTCACGATACAATAGGTGTTTTTTATGCCTCTTTGCGTCGCGAAAAAAAGCGGACAAGGAGGTTTTTTTATATGGCAAAAAAGCAAAAACGAGTTTTCAAAAAGGTTAAAACCCTTTGTGCCTGCGCCCTGCTTTGCGCGGCGGCAGTTTCAATTGCATACGTCTGCAAGTTTCTGACCGTTGGCAGCATCCGCATCACCTTTGAAAACCTACCCATCATTTTATCAGGTATTTTCTTTGGACCCGTTGCAGGTCTTCTGACAGGACTTGCGGCAGACCTTACAAGCACCGTTATTTCTCACTACGGCTTAGGAGGACTTAATCCCATTATAACTCTTGGAGCTGCCTCCATCGGATTTATTGCAGGTGCTGTTTTCAGATTCCCTAAAATAAACAAGATTGGCATCAAGGCTCTCCTTGCTGTTTTCTCTGCCCACCTTGTCGGCAATATGCTGATCAAAAGCGCGGGGCTGATGATATATTATTCCTATGCTCTGCCTGCCGTGCTTCCCAGGATTCCCCTTTACGTTATTATAGGCTCGATCGAGTACGCTATCATCCTCGTTCTTTTAAAGAACAAGGGCATCACAAAAACAGTTGAAAAGCTGAAATGACGGAGGCTTTATGAACTACGAAGAAACATTAGAATATATCCACTCTGTTTGCTGGAAGGGCAGCCGCCCCGGACTCAGCCGAATCAGCGAGCTTTGCCATCGTCTTGGTGACCCTCAGAAAAATCTGAAGTTTATTCACGTTGCCGGAACAAACGGCAAGGGCAGCACAAGCGCTATGCTCACCTCCATTTTAAAGAAGGCGGGCAAAAAAGTTGGCACATTCACGTCTCCCTTCATTTTTGATTTCTGCGAGAGAATGTGCGTTGACGGCGAAATGATAAGCCACGACGACCTTGCCCGAGCAACTGAATTTGTTCGCCCCCACGCAGACGCTATGGAGGACGCTCCCACAGAATTTGAGCTTATTACAGCTATCGCTTTCGTTTACTTCGCGTGGCAGAAATGCGACGTTGTTGTGCTTGAAGCAGGACTTGGAGGACGTCTTGACTCCACCAACGTTATTGACAGCGCTCTCGTTTCCATCATCACAAGCATCGCCCTTGAGCATACGGAATTTCTCGGTGATACTACGGAAAAGATCGCCGCGGAAAAAGCAGGCATCATCAAAAAAGGAACCACCGTGGTTGCAGGAAAGACAGACCGCGGCGCCGCGGCTGTTATCAAGACTAAAGCAGAAGAGCTTGATTGCCCCTATTACACACCCGACTATTCAAAAATTGAAAATCTCACCGTCAGCCTTACGGGCTGTACCTTTGATTTCGACGGAATAAAGGACATCTTCCTTCCCCTCGTTGGCTCATATCAGCCCGACAATGCCGCAGTTGCAATAACTGCCGCACGAGCTATGGGAATAGACGATGATACTATAAAAGCAGGACTTGCCAAGGTCAAATGGGCGGGAAGATTTGAAATTCTGTCAAGAGATCCTGTTGTTATTTACGACGGCGGACATAATATCCAATGTGCCGAGGCTGTGGCAAGCACGCTTACGGAGCTTAAGACCGACAAGGTGGTTATGCTCACCGCGGTTATGGCAGACAAGGAATACGGCAAAATGGCAGAGATCCTCTCACCCTTTGTAAAGAGAGTTTACTGCGTTACCCCCGTTGACGTTCCCCGCGCACTTGCGGCAGATGCTTATGCCGACGTATTCAACAATCTTGGACGCGAAGCCGTTTCTGCAGGCGGTGTTGAAGAGGGACTCCGACTTGCACACGCCTATGCACGGGCAAATGATCTGCCCCTTCTCGTTACGGGAAGCCTCTATCTCTATAAGGAATTCAGGGAAGCATTTGATAGAATGGTATAATACGAAAAGGAACGCAATGCGTTCCTTTTTTTTGTGTATGCGATTCTAAACGACGTTTTAACGGTGTAACGTTATTTAGCATTGTAGGGGCGACCATTGGTCGTCCTACTATAACACAAACAAAATGAATGTTTACATTTAGAAAGGGCGAACTGAGTTCGCCCCTACGAGATCGCGTTTGAATTTTGCTTAACCCGTAGGGGCGTTCTTTGAACGCCCGTTTAACAACGTATGAAATGTTTAGCACAGACGACCAAAGGTCGCCCCTACAATGGGTATACCGCTAAACGATAACTGACCCTTATTTCGTAAATCAAAAATTCATGTGGAAATAACGCACAGAATGTGATATAATCAAATTATCAAATAAATAAAAAGAGGAACGGATTATGAAAAACATTATGAAACGTTTGTCAGCTGTGGCTCTTACGCTTATTATGCTGATTTCTATGCTTCCTATGACTATGGCGGCAGACGAAGCAACCGACGTTACGATTCTTTTCACCCACGACCTTCACTCTCACTTCCTTCCCTCAAATGAGGATGACGGCGGTCAGTTTGGCGGATATGCCCGTCTTATGACTGCTATCAAGGAGCAGAAGGCGAAGAACCCCGATGCCATCCTTGTTGACGGCGGCGACTTCGCTATGGGCTCCCTTTTCCAGACTTCTTACCCCTCATCAGCTCTTGAGCTTCGTTTGATGGGCGCTATGGGATACGACGCTACAACCTTTGGTAACCACGAATACGATTATCTCCCCTCCGGTCTTAAGGCTATGCTTAATGCGGCAGTTGCAAGCGGAGACAAGCTTCCCGCTATCGTTAACTCAAACTACTGGCCTCCCGAAAAGGGCGCCGATGGCTACGATGAAGAGATGTGGGCAGCTCTTGAAAATTACGGCGTTAAGGACTACGTTATCCTTGAACGCGGCGGAATTTATTACGTTATTTTCGGCATCTTCGGCTATGACGCTGACGACTGCGCTCCCAACTCAGGAATGATCCTTGAGGATCCCATTGCAACAGCTCAGGCTACGGTTGACGCGGCAACTAAGGAATGTAAGGACACTTATGGTGCTGATCCCGTTGTTGTCTGCCTTTCCCATAGCGGTACCTCCGGCGGCGAGGGCGAGGACTACGAGCTTGCAGCAGGTGTTAACGGAATCGACCTTATTGTTTCAGGCCATACTCACACAACGCTTACAGAGCCTATTACAGTTAACGGAACTCTCGTTGTTTCAGCAGCTGAATACGGTAAAAATCTCGGTGTTGTAAATCTTTCCTATAATAAGGGCGACGTTTCTCTTAAGAGCTATGAGCTTATTCCTATCGACGAAAACGTCACAGACGATGTTGATATCGCCGCTATGGTTGAAAGCTTCAAAACTAACGTTGAAAACGAATATCTCTCCAAATACGGCGTTTCCTTTGATGAGGTTCTCGTCAACAACAAATACGAGTTTGACTCCGTTGACGACGTTTATGCTACTCTCCACGAATCCACTCTCTGCAATATCTTCTCCGATGCATACAAAAAGGCAGTTGAAAATGCAGGCGTGAAGGTTGACGTTGCGCTCACAGCCGCAGGCGTTATAAGAGAAAGCCTCCCTCTCGGCAACGTTACTGTTTCCGACGTATTTAACGCGGCATCCCTTGGCGTTGGCACAGAGGGCGAGCTGATTGCAGTTTACGTTACAGGCTCAGACCTTAAGAACGCTCTTGAGGTTGACGCTTCCGTTCAGCCCCTTATGAAGAGCGCTCAGCTTTTCTTCTCCGGCATTGAATACTCAGTTAACACAAACAGAATGATATTCAACAAGGTTGACTACGCTCGCCTCAGAAATAACGACGGCACCCTCTCCGAAATTGAAAACGACAAGCTTTACTGCGTTGTTACAGGTATGTATGCAGGACAGATGCTTGGCTCAGTTGAGGAGACCTCAATGGGTCTTATCGGTATCACACCCAGAGATAAGGACGGCAATCCCCTCACAGCAGATCAGCTTGTTAACTACGTTGTTAAGGACGAAAACGGCAATCCCGTAAAGGAATGGTACGCTATCGCTTCCTACCTTAAGGATATGGGCGGAGAGATGGATGCGAAATATTCTGAGGTTGACGGGCGCAAGGTGGTTTATTCCAGCCTCAATCCCGTGAAACTCCTCAGAAACGCTAACAAATTCACTTATATCGTTCTTGCAGTTATCATCGTTCTTATTGCGGTTGTGGTTCTCGTAGTTCGCGCAATCGTTCGCAAGACAAAGAAAAAGAAGAATAGTAAGTAAAGTAAAATAAAAAGAAGCAGCTGCGGCTGCTTCTTTTTTATTGAGTTATAGGCAGGTTTTGATTGCCCTAGGGGACGGCGCCTTCGATGTCCCTTTCCCCGCACAATCATATTTATTTCAGAAGATCATCAACACATTCATCATTTGCATCGATGAATCCTCCTACGTCCCCATTAGCAATAGCTTGCTTCATATATTCTTCCGAGCCCATACTTAACAGCGAGCTATAGAACGCAGGCTGATTTTTACACATTAACGGATTTATTTTTTCGTGATAGCTCACAACTGTGGGACCTACATTGAAGGATGAAAAACACGCTTCATATTCTTTCCCGTCAATAACAACGTTTACTGAAGCCGAGGTGCTGATATCAAAAAGAATAATCAAAACGGCAACAACGGCTACAAGCCCTACAGTCATCTTTGCTATACGAGGTGGAGTTACCACAACGCTGCATACCGCTAAAAGAACCACGGATACTATCTTAACGATCATCATTGCATCCACCGTCAAAACGTATCCCATAGCATACATAACAGAGGATACGATGCACGGAACAGCGCATACCGCGCTCATAATTGCAAGATTGTATTTTTTAACCGCTATTGAAACTATAATAGGGAACAAAAATAAAGCTAATAAAGCAAATACTCCAAACATATTCCCCTCTCCTTTTGTTGGTGTTAATGGCGGACGACCAATGGTCGCCCCTACCTATAAATCCCTTTGCGTTTTTATCGATCTTTTATAAAAAAGGTCGCGGGGTTTGGGGCAGAGCCCCAAATAGAAAACTTACTTGCAAAGCTCCTCTGCAAGGGCAGAAACCTGCGCTCTGCTTTCGTCGTTCAAAGCGGACATGATCTTAACTGTTGCGTCAGTATAAGTGATGTTCTTGCTCTTTTCAAACATTGCGCGCATTGCCTTTGTTGCCATAGGCGCCCAAGTTCCGTTTTCAATAAAGCCGATGGTCTTGTTCTGGAAATTGCGCTCTGTCAGGTGATTGATAAACTCATGCATAAAGGGGAAGATGCCACCATTATAAGTTGTTGTTGCAAGAACGATCTTGCCGTATTTGAACGCATCCTCAACTGCCTCTGCCATATCGTCGCGTGCAAGGTCGGTCACTGCAACCTTGGGGCATCCAAGCTCTGTAAGCTGCTGAGCAAGCAACTCAACTGCCTTCTTTGTGTTTCCGTAAACAGAGGTGTAGGCAATAAGAACGCCTTCCTTTTCCGTTCTGTAGGATGACCAGATATCGTAAAGATTGATGTAATATCCAAGATCTTCTGTGAGCACAGGTCCGTGAAGAGGACAGATGATCTCAATATCAAGTCCTGCCGCCTTCTTGAGAAGAGCCTGCACCTGCGCGCCGTATTTGCCAACGATACCGATATAATATCTTCTTGCCTCGCAAGCCCAGTCCTCCTCTACGTCAAGAGCGCCGAATTTACCAAAGCCGTCAGCAGAGAAAAGAACCTTATCATAGCTATCGTAGGTTACAATAACCTCGGGCCAATGCACCATGGGCGCCGCAACGAAATTAAGCTCGTGGCGTCCAAGGTTAAGCTTGTCCCCTTCTGCAACAACTATCTGCTTATCTGCAAAATCAACACCGAAGAAATTCTTCATCATAACAAAGGCCTTTGCTGAGGAAACGATCTTTGCTTCGGGATAAGCCTCTGTGAAGCGGAGGATATTTGCAGAATGGTCGGGCTCCATATGCTGAACCACAATATAATCAGGGCGTCTGCCACAAAGCTCTGCCTCAATATTTGCAAGCCACTCGTCACCGAAATTCTGATCAACAGAATCCATAATGGCTATCTTTTCGTCTATGATGGCATAGGAATTGTATGCCATACCATTGGGAACAACGTACTGACCCTCGAAAAGGTCTACCTTATGGTCGTTTACACCTATATATCTGATATCGTTTGTGATTTTCATAATATGCCTCCTGAAAAAGCTATATAATACATTTATTATACCACATTTTTCTCCCTTTTCAAATAGTTTTGCCCCTTTATATTACACGGAAATCCTTGCCATTTTCTGTTACAATCCAACAAAAACAGCTTATGCCGTTTTCATAAAGACTTTTTTGTGATATAATATATTAAATACAAAAGCACGGAGGTTTATATGGGAATACTCACCTATAAAAACGACCGATTTTATCTTGACGAAAAGCCCTTTACTGTTATTTCAGGTGCCATGCACTATTTCCGTATCCCCAGAGAATATTGGCACGACAGACTTTTGAAATTGAAGGAATGCGGCTTTAACACTGTTGAAACCTACACCTGCTGGAATCTCCACGAGAGACGGGAGGGCGAGTTTGACTTCTCGGGCAATCTTGACCTTGCGGCATATATAAAGGAAGCAGAGGAGCTGGGACTGAACGTTATTCTCCGCCCCGGCCCCTATATCTGCGCAGAATGGGAGTTTGGCGGACTTCCCTCCTGGCTCCTTTCATACGAAAATATGACTCTTCGTTGCTACGACGAAGCCTTCATCTCAAAGGTGCGCCGCTATTACGGAGAGCTCCTTCCCCGAATTCGTCCCTACCTTGCAGTTAATGGCGGCCCCATCTTTATGCTGCAGATTGAAAACGAATACGGCAGCTACGGCAACGACAAGAAATATATGCAGGCGATCGTTGATATCTACCGAGAAAATGATATGGACTGTCTGCTTTTCACCTCCGACGGACCTACCTACACTATGCTGGCAGGCGGCAGCATGGAGGGATATCTCTGCGTTGGAAACTTTGGCTCAAAGCCTAAGGAAAACTACGAAACTATGAAGTCCTTCCGCGAGAATCAGCCCTTTATGTGCGGCGAATATTGGTGCGGATGGTTTGATCATTGGGGAGAGGAGCATCACGTGCGACCTGCGGACGAGATCGTTTCCGACGTTTGTGACTTTATGGAGATCGGCGCTTCCTTTAATTTCTATATGTTCCACGGCGGCACAAACTTCGGCTTCTGCAACGGTGCAAACTACGCTGAAAAGTTTGATCCCACCATCACAAGCTATGATTACAACGCTCCCCTTAATGAATCGGGCGACAGAACCGACACCTATTATCGTATTCGCGAAACTATTGGTAAATATACCGCCCTGCCCCCTCTCACAGCCGAGGACAGCAAAAAGGCGGCTTACGGCAAGATCGCACTTACAGAGTCTGCCAAGCTTTTTGAAAATCTTGATAGCATCTCCTCACCTATTCGCACAGCCGCTCCCAAGTTTATGGAGGACTTAGGGCAGGACTTTGGATACACCCTCTATCGCACAACGGTGAACGGTCCCTCCGACGGCTGGGGACTTACAATTGAAAAAGTGCACGACCGCGCGCAGATATTTGTTGACGGAGAAAAGAAGGTTACCATTGAACGTTGGAACAAGGACTCCTACAACACGGGACTTGGTCTTCCTCTTGCAAAGGGAGAAAGCGTTAAATTGGACATCCTCTGCGAGAACATGGGAAGAGTTAACTATGGCAATAAGATACTGGACCGTAAGGGAATCAAGGGAGTTCGCTTTGGTCAGCAGTATCACTTTGATTGGGAAACCTATCCTTTGACAATGGACGACCTTTCCTCCCTGCAGTTTAAGAAAACGGATGAGCTTGCCGCCCCCGCTTTCTACAGAGGATACCTGAATATTGAGGATGCGCCCTGCGACACGTTTATCCGCCTTGATGGATTTACAAAGGGATTCGTTAAAATAAACGGCATCAATATCGGCAGATATTTTAATCCTGCAGGGCCGCAGAAAACCCTCTACGTCCCTGCCCCCTTCCTTCACGAGGGCCAAAACGAAATTATCGTTTTTGAAAGTGACAGCGTTACAGACCCCGCGGTTGAGTTTACGGATGTACACGAGCTTGGATAATAAAAAAGCCCTTGCAATCATCGAATTGCAAGGGCTTTTGGTTTATTCCTTTGAATATAATTCGTCATAATACCACTTCAGCGGATTTTCATGGATATATTTGATTATTGCTTCATAATCTTCGCGATTACGAATAACATGGTCATATGAACGAGATTGCCAGATATTTTCTCCGTACTCTTTATTACAGAATCTCTTGAAGGTTGAAACAAAACGTGAAATTATAGAATCTCTCGTAGGGACCGACGTCCTCGGCGGTCCGTTTTCTTCCGGCTTGATTTGAATCAACAAATGTATATGATTGGGCATAATCACATATTTATCAACAGATATATTGGTATAAAAATCGTTCATTGCGCGGATATGCTTATCAGCAATCCTACCATAACCGTTCAATATTGTTCTCGGACCGCCGGGGACGTCGGTCCCTACGATTTGCGACAGCATACATCTGCGCTCTTTCGTACATATCGTTATAAAATATGCACCTGGTTTACTATAATTATATTTTGGCAATCTTACGATTTTTCTTTTGGGTAATGTGGTTTCTTTCTCTGTCATTTTTATCAATTATTACTATTATTCTGGGCCTCGATGCAGGCATCGATAATGAGGACAACTGCTAAGGCTTTGACCACGTCCTTTGAGGGTGCGATACTGATTTTATAGGCATCGCCCCAAGTGAACCATTCTTTTTTAACGGCTGCAACAAGGGTATCTCCCTCGGAAATATCATATGTATGCTCAAAAAAGCTTCCGTGAACCTTCCAACCAAGCTCAGGTACCGTATACTCCTGTCTGAACAGAGTGAATTCCTTTACCACCTCGGCAACGGTTTCTCCGCCGACCTTTATATAATACTTAGGAAGCCATGACAAGACCTTCTGCTGAATGAACGCAAGCTCGTTTCCCACCGCGTCATAAAGGTGCAATTTCTTTCCGAAGGAGAAAACCTCGCCCTCTACGTGATATGCTTCGTTTCCTGCCTCGTCATAGATGGAAAATTTGTCGCCTATGGAAAACACCTTTTGCTTCATATAAAAGTCCATTTTGTACCCCCCTACACCACATAGTGTTGTATTTGTGGCTTTATTCTACCACATATACCGCCATTTTTCAACGTTTTTTTGCCATTTTTGTTAGTCATCTGTATAATATGCTATCTCTTTTGCCTTATTTTTACAAATGCATAAACGCGATGATTTTGAGGCATTTTTGGGGGAAATCTACCCAATTCTGCATTCTGCACTCTGCGAGACACAGTATGTTATCTTATTTTAAATATTGTCAACCTAAGCCCAGACGCCTCATCCGTCAGCCTTACGACTGCCACCTTCCCCCCGGGGAAGGCGAAAAAAAACGGCTCCGAAGAGCCGTTTTTTAATTCAGTTAAAATAAGCCGAGAGCAATTGTTCCTGCTATTACAAGCACGCAAGAGATCGCGAACTTTTTATCGATCTTCTCTCCGAAAACTACTCCCAGAAGTCCGCCGAGAACTACGCCGCCGCCTGTGAGGAGGGGGTACTGCACGGACACAGGAATAAATGCGAGAGAGATTGTCTGAAGCAGAGTTGCAACGCCATAAAGCAAGCCGTTTCCTGCGGAAAGGCCGATGCAAAGAGGCATATTTTCAACCTTGCCTGTATCCTTTTCCTTTACGGGCATAAAGCCATAGAGGAAGCCGAGAACACAGAGGCAGATGAATGCATAAAGAAGCATTATCATTGTTGTGAGGTCGTCCTCATTCGTGGGAACGAATCCCCAATTGTTCTTCTGGTGAATTGCCAGAACAACGCATGCAAGACCGTTCATAATGAAGATAACGATATAATAAAGAATTGCCTTTTTATTGGAATCCTTCGCCTTGAAATCAAGGTTTACAAGAAGAGCGCCGGAAATAAGCACGAGGCAGATGATCTTGCCAAGTGTTACGGGCTCGCCTGAATAGAAGAATCCAAAGATCGTGGGCACCATAAGGCAACCAAGGTTTGTGAAAAGAACAACTCTTGAAACCTCACCGTTTTTAAATCCACCAAAAAGGAAGATGATGCAAATCGCATTTATGAGAGCAAAGATGATAGCGATCACAAAGGAAAAGCCTGTCATTTCAAAAGGGTTCCTTGTGATGATATCCTTTATTCCCATAATAACAACAAATGCCAGACCTGAGAGAACAGAGTTTCTGTACACGGCTCTCATAGAGTCGCCGTATTTAGCAGAATAGGCTTTGGTGAAGCCCATCTGGCAGCTTGTCAGAACACAGGATAAGATAACAAGAAAATAATAGATCATTATTAGAGCTTGAGGCCTGCCTTCTGGAGGTTAGCGAGCATGTCTGCCTTTTCTTCAGGTGTGTAGTCGTGCATGGGGTAGAGAGGATGGTTAACGTCATAACCCTTAGCCTCAAGGATAACCTTTGTTGCAAGAACTACGTTGTACTTGATGAGCTCGTCAACGATTGTGGATACAACTGTCTGAGCCTTACGAGCAGCTTCCATATCGCCTGCTCTGAATGCATCGTATACAGCTCTAACCTCGGGCATGAGGAAGTTGTATGTTGTACCGATACAGCCGTCAGCACCTGCAGCAAGACCGCAGAGAAGCATT
>JAZQVW010000100.1:0-7171 GCA_045632025.1 Candidatus Avispirillum sp.
ATATCAAAAAAACTCCATTCACCGAGTGATATAATTATCTACTTTAAATTATAACACACCGAGTTGCAAATTAACAGAGTTTTTTGAAATAAAAACAAATTATGGCAGTCAAAAGCCAAAGGAGAGCTTGTTGACAAGGCCAGAGCGGTGGGGTATAATCAAATACAGCACATATGTTTGTTTTTTGGAGAAATTTTATGTTTTATATAGGATGTCATTTATCGGTGTCAGGCGGTTATGAGGCAATGGGCAAAACTGCCCTTTCGATCGGCGCCAACACCTTTCAATATTTCACGAGAAATCCAAGAGGACGAGGCTTCAAACGTCCCTCTGATGCAGACGTAAAAGCGCTTGTTGCTCTGCTTGGGGAAAAGGGCTTTGCGCCCCCTCTTGCCCACGCGCCTTATACCTTCAATCCCGCGTCGGCGGAGGAGAGGATATGGCAGTATTCCTGCGACTCTATGAGAGAGGATATGGAGATCCTTGAGAATATCCCCGGCTCTCTTTATAATTTCCATCCCGGATGCCACGTGGGAATAGGAACGAAGGCAGGGATCGAGAATATCGTAAGGCTTCTTGATCAGGTGATAACCCCCGGGCAGGGAACGACGGTGCTTCTTGAAACCATGGCGGGAAAGGGAAGCGAGATAGGCGGAAGATTTGAGGAGCTGGCCCGCATCATTGAGCTGACAGACGAGGCTAAAAGAGCCCATCTGGGAGTTTGTCTTGACACCTGCCACGTTTCCGACGGAGGCTATGATATTGCAAACGATACGGATGCCGTGCTTGACGAGTTTGACCGAGTGATCGGTCTTGACCGCCTTCGCGCTATTCACTTAAACGATTCAAAGAATCCCATTGGCGCAAAAAAGGACCGCCACGAGAAGATCGGAGAGGGATTTCTCGCTCTTGAAGGCGTGAAGCGTATTATTACAAATGATAGATTAGCTAAACTGCCCTTCTATCTTGAAACTCCCAATGAGCTCCCTGGATATGCGGCAGAGATAGCCCTGCTTCGAGGTATCAGAAATGATGCTTGAAAGAGAGAAGACCGTTTGCTTCACGGGGCATAGAGAGCTTGAGGGGTGCGACGTTGATGCACTTCGCGACCTCGTTCGAAAGACTATACTCATATATATAAAGCGCGAATATAAAAACTTTATTTGCGGCGGCGCTGTGGGCTTTGATTCTCTTGCGGCGGAATGCGTTTGCGAGCTTAGGCAGGAGCATCCTGAAATAAAGCTTATTCTTGCGCTTCCATGCCGAGATCAGACGTCGAAATGGAGCAGCATTGAGGACCTTGCATTTTACAAAAAAATGATGGGACTTGCAGACGACGTGGTTTATACGGGCGTGTTTTACACTAAGGGCTGTATGCATACGAGAAACAGATATATGGTGGATAACAGCAGTGTCTGCATTGCATATAAAACAAGCGAAAAGGGCGGAACTGCGTACACGGTAAAGTATGCAAACAAGGCAGGACTTGAGGTGGTAAATTTAGGTCAGTTTTCCTCTCAGCTCACCTTTTGTTGATAATTGTCTAACAATTTGTTCAAAATTCCAAAACAATTTATTAATATTAAGTTGACTTTCTCTTCACAAAATGGTATAATAGTACCACAGAAAAGGAGGGATCGAAATGTTTTCTTATGAAACGGGAATGGTTATTTTTGACCGCGCACTAACATATCTTGATGCGCTTTCGATCCTGGCCGCGCTTCTTATAATCAGCTTTGTGGTATATATTTCGGTGAAGCAAAAAAGAAATAAAAGATAATAAAAAAGGGTTCGTTTCGAACCCTTTTTTTAACTGTCGAAAAAACTGCGTTTTTTCCGACATATAAGCTTTGTGCGCTCGCGCCTCGCGCCAATTCGCTTCGCTCTGACACTCGCAAAGCTACAAGGTGTAGGTTTAGTCGCTTGTTCCCAAGCTCCTTCACCTACATGAAATTTTATTATACTTGTTTGATCTTACATTATGAATAAGCTAAAAAGGGTTCGTTTTGAACCCTTTTTTATTATTTAATTGTTTTTTCTGTAGGTGATTTCCCCTTCCAAAGCTTTAGGGAGATGAAAATTCCAATGAGAGGGAAAAGCATACCGCAGAGCATACCTGCCTTCATACCAAGCTGCTCGGGAGTGAGCATAAGGCCTTCTGCAATTGCTGCAGCCTTGGGCGCGGCAATAACTGCGTCTGTTATAACGCCTACAAGCTGAGGGCCAACGGATGCACCGAGATCTCCTCCTGCCGCCATCATAGCGAATACGAAAACTCCGCCCTGAGTGATATTTTTAGATGCAACCACCAGGTTTCCGGGCCAGAGCATAGAGGTGCAAAAGCCCGTTAAGGCGCAGGCAATAAGGCCTATAAAGGAAACGTTTGAAACAGCGGCAACAAAATAGCAGATAGTGGCACCTATTGAGCCGAGCGTAAGCACTCTGCCCATATTTTTGCCGATTTTTGAATAAAGAGTTCTTCCCGTTCCAAGCATCACGGAGAAGAGCGCGGCTCCGAAAAGGTCTCCCCAGATCTTGGGTATACCGAGAGCCTGCTCAATATATCCCGAGCTCCACTGAGCCATAGTACATTCAGCGGCGCCTCCAAGGAAGATCGCGAAAACGCAAAGCCAAAGACGGCGGCTTTTCAGAAGAGAAAGCGCTCCGGAGACCTTTTCGGGAGTTTCCATTTCGGGAATTTTACTGCCTGCGAAAAGGAATGCAGAGGTGAGTGGAACAAGCATAAAAAGAAGGGCGAGAAATTGCCAGCTTTCTTTTCCGAGTAAAAGGAGAAAAACGGTGCTGATCACGATAACTGCAACGCTGCCCCAAGCATAAACGGAGTGGAGCTTGCTCATTTCGCGATCGGGATCATCTGAAGGAATAGCCGCAATAACGGGGCTGATAAGCACCTCGCCAAGACCTGCCGCGGCGGAAAATATTATTGTTCCTATAACCAGTCCGGGATAGACCGAGCCGCTGAAAACAGAGGGCCATAAGGAATAAACGAGAAATCCTGCCAGAGCAAAAACGGGAATTGTTTTAACAGTTTTGGCTATGTTGAATTTATGGGAAAAGAATGAGAAAATAAGGTCCACCACAAGCTGAGTGATAAAGTTTATAAGCACAAGGAGACCCAGCATAGAGAAGGAGCAGCCGTAAAGCTGACGAAAGGTGAGAAACAGAACCGGTGGCAGATTTCCCACGATGGACATAGTAACGTTTGAGCTATAGCAGGCATATTTCAGCCTTTTGATTTGAGAAGTGTTCATTTGTTGTCCTCAGAGGGTTATATTTGAAATGAAATTTTTGATGCGCCAAAGATCTGATGGCTTGTCGTCGCGCAGCCAGGCGCGCTCATAGTCTGAGAGCCAGGCATCAAAATCTGACTGCAGTTTCTTTTGGTCGGTATATCCTTCGTGCCCGTTTATGCAAAGCATAAGGCGGTTCATAAGCTCGATTGCACTGCAGGAGAGAATAAGATCGCAGATAATGGGAGAGTCTTTTTTGAGCGCTTCAAGGCGAGCTCTCTCGTTTTTGCAGATATCAATATGACGGATAACGTCCTCTGCGGTGTTTGCGCCACCGGGACCATAGCCGTATTTGAGAGGCTTATCCTTTTCTTCAAGGTGAGTGGCGGAATGCCAGATAACAAATTCGGACCAATTACAGCTGCTGCCGGCCTTAGCAAGGGAGCGGAGAGTATCAGCCATATTAAATTCTGTAATTCCGTACAAAAGCAGGCTTGCAGCTGCTTCAAAATCCTCATCTATAGCGGAGTCAACGTTCCAGGATTTTTCCGCGCCGAAAAGCAGGCCGTATAAATTGCAGCTGAAGGGACAAACGTGGCCGAAATCGCCCCAATTTGTGTTTAAAATACCCATAGTGCCGTATTTCTTGGCGTGTGCGCTGTAGGTCGTAATATTTCCTGTTGAAATATAGATGTTTTCGATGAAATTTTCCCAGCAGGAGGTTCCGGTGCAGGAAATCTGAGTGAAGCCTCGCTCCCAGAACATTTTGGGTATCCATTCTGCAACCTCACGTCGATAGCACCAGTTGAGCACTATAATATCCTCGGGCAATCTCTCCTTTGCCATATCGGGCCTTGCCATACATTCGTCGCCCCACATCATAACGGTCTTGCCATAGGACTTAACGATATCAATAAGCTTTTCAACGTGATAAAAATAAGCCTCGCCCTTGTCGCGTCCAAGATTTGTGCCGTTGCAAAGGTCCATAGTTTCATCACAGCATATATTGAAATATTTTGATGAAAACAGGGGTATGAACTGGCGTAGCATTGAGCCGATAACCTCTATGGTTTCGGGGTTATATACGTCAAGTGTGTGATGCCATTGGCGCTCCAGCCAATAGTTGCGCATCGGCTCGTAATCCCTCAGCTCGCAGATGTGATTGTAGCGTTTGCGTTGAAGGAGAGTGAAGAGATGGCCGAAGGTGGACATAGAGGGAACGAGATCGATAAATCTGTCTCTGCAGTAGCTGTCAAGCTCCTTTATTTCCTCAGGTGTCAAAGCGTTTTCGGCAGAAACTATACCATCCAGCTCCTTGAAGGTGAATGCGTCCTCAATATAAAGCTGAAGGGAGTTTATCTTGTAAAAGGCAAGAGTGTCCGCTATTTCCTTAAGCTTTTTGAGCGTGGGAACTCGGCCTCGGGAAACGTCGTGATAAAAGCCGCGATAGGACAGATCGGGCGCATCCTCTATATAGCAGCAGGGAAGAGTTCTTCCGTTTTCTTTTATCAGCTGGCGAAGGGATTGAATTGCATAGAAAGCCCCTGCCGCGCCGTCGGCTTCAATTGTGATGCCGTCCTTTGAAACGGTCAGTCTGTAGCCTTCTCCGCTTCCATCGTGGGAAACGGAAATGAGCTTGTCGCCGTCAGAGCTTTCAAAAAGAGAGCCGAGGGCGGAAATTATTCTGTTATCATCACCGCTGTAGTCAAAACGAGCGGAATTGGGAAGAGTAAAGCTCCCCTCTCTTTCTTCAAGATGCATCGGTGTTGGAATAATTCTAAGCATATCCACCCTCCTTTTGTCGATGAAACTATTTTATCATATAATGCAATCGTTTGACAAGGGCGTGCAGGAGAGTTATAATAAATAAAAAAAATCCTAAGAGGTGATCTTATGACAATGCGCGAAATTCTTGCAGATCTTAAAAGTGACAGAGTGAAAAAAGTCATTCTTGATACGGACGCTTATAATGAAATAGACGACCAGTTTGCCATAGCATATCTGTATTATTCAGAGAAGGTAGACCTTGTGGCAGTTTGCGCCGAGCATTATATGCACGACAGATGTAATTCCAAAGAGGTTGGAATGAAGCGCAGCTATGATGAGATAGTGAAGGTGCTTTCTCTCGCTGATCCTCATTATAAAACAGAAACCTATCGCGGAAGCGTTAATACAATAGATGAGCTTGGCACCTACGTTGAAAGCGAGGCGGCGGATGCTATTATCCGTATTGCAAGAGAAAGCGATGAGATAGTATACGTTGCGGCAATCGGCGCGCTTACAAACGTTACCTCTGCGCTCCTCAAGGCTCCCGATATCGTAGATAAGATATGTGTTCTTTTTGTCGGATGCCGTCCTCTCTTCATCGGATGCCCCGTTGAATATAACGTTGAGCAGGACTATCGCGCAGCTCAGCTTCTCTTTGAAAGCGGCGTAAAACTTATCATCGTGCCCGACGTTAACGTAACTCAGAAGCTTCGCTCGCCCATTGATTGTGTTGCAGAGATCAAGGGCGCAAATCCCGTTTGCGATTATCTCTATGATATTTCGTATAATGCATATAAAGCAGTTGGCTGTCCTCCCACGTGGGCGAGAACCATCTGGGACCTTGGCGCCCCCGCTATGTTTGAAACTCCCGCGGCGGCAACTATTGAATTTATGCCCCGCCCTATCCTCACAGAGGAGCAGACTTACGCCTTTGACGATAGCCGCCCCGAAATGATCATGGTCACCGATTTTGACCGCGATCTCATTTTTGATCGCGCTTGGGAGGTTCTGAAAAAAGGTGCAAGATAAAGAAAAGAATTGAGAGAGATAATATGAAAAAGCTTAAGGTCATACTTATCGGATGTGGTGATCGCGGAATGCGATACACCAACGTTATGAAAGAGCTTAGCGAAAAATATCAGGTCGTTGCCATTGCAGAGCCGCTTGAAAACAGAAGAGAGCACGTTAAGAATTATCATTCCATTCCTGAGGAAATGTGCTTTAACGATTGGAAGCCTCTGCTTGCTCTTGGTAAAATTGCCGACCTGTGTCTTGTGTGCACTATGGACCGCGATCATTTTGCCCCTGCAATGAAGGCCATCGAACTTGGCTATGATATAATGCTCGAAAAGCCTATTGCGCCAACTCAAGAGGAGTGCACTGCCTTGACTAAGGCAGCCATGGAGAAAAACGTAAAGGTCATAATCTGCACTGTTCTCAGATATTCAAACGTATTTTTGGCGCTGAAAAAGCTTTTGGAGGACGGCAAGGTTGGCAGGGTTATGTCCATAAACCACGAGGAGTGCGTTGGAATCGTTCACCAAAGCCATAGCTTTGTAAGAGGGAATTGGGGAAACGAGGAGCGCAGCTCGTGTATGCTCCTTCAGAAATCCTGCCACGATATAGATATTTTGCAGTGGCTCCTTGGCAAAAAGGTTAAGAGGGTGCAGTCCTTTGGCGAGCTTTCTTATTTCAGAGAGGAAAATGCCCCCGAGGGTGCACATGAGTATTGCTATCAGGATTGTCCTCACAGCGAAACCTGCCCTTTCAATGCCGTAAAGCTTTATTATGATGATAAATGGAACGGCTGGTTCAGATGCGCGGCAACTAAGATCGTTTATCCAAGCGACGAGCAGGTGTGGGAGGCAATAACCAAAACTCAGTACGGAAAATGCGTTTTCCGTTGCGATAATGACGTTGTAGACCACCAGACGGTCAATATGCTCTTTGAGGATAACGTAACCGTAACCTTTACGATGAACGCCTTTAACGAGGGTGGCAGACACATACATATAATGGGCACAGAGGGCGAGATACGCGCCGCTCTTGACACAGATTCACCGATCAGAGTGTTCAACTACAGAACAAAATCCCATGAAGAATTTGATATAACAGGAGTTGACGGAGTTGTAGGCGGCCACGGAGGCGGAGAT
>JAZQVW010000101.1:0-11486 GCA_045632025.1 Candidatus Avispirillum sp.
TGATAATCCCGCTCTTCTACCCATACAAATTGCTTACTATACGGGACTTCGCATTGGCGAGGTCTGCGGTCTAGCATGGAAAGATATTAATCTCGATGAACAGTATCTTACAGTGCGTCGTAGTATGCGATACAACGGAGAAAGACACAAAACAGAAATAGGAACCACTAAAAGTAAGAAAATCCGCGAAGTAGACTTCTGTGATACATTGGCGGAAATTTTAAGGAAGGCTAAAGATGAACAAGAAAGGAATTGCCTTCGTTACGATGATCTATACAGCCTCAATTATTATAGAGAAGTCAAAGAAAAAAACCGTACCTATTATGAGGTTTATAGCTTGCTGAAAACAGAAAACATTCCTGAAGGATATAAGGATATATCATTTGTATGTCTTAAACCGGATGGAGCATATGAATCTCCAAGCACAGTAGGTAATATGTGTAGAAGAGCAAGCAAAAAAGTAGAAGGCCTCGAAGGGTTTCATTTTCACCAGCTACGTCATACATTTACTAGTAATCTTCTCTCCAACGGAGCAGCGCCAAAGGATGTACAGGAACTTCTTGGACATGCTGATGTAAGTACCACAATGAATATATACGCTCACACTACTAGGGAAGCAAAGCTTACTTCAGCAAGATTGCTAGATAAGGTTTTAAGCAGCTAAAAAAAGATTTCCCTTGTTTTTCACTCATAAGGGCAAAAACCAGGGAAAATCATTATATTTGGATTTTAATTTGCTAAAAATCAAGCAATATCAAGGCTTTTAGATTGTTAATTAGATAAATTATCGTTTATCTAACTTGATCTCGCAAAAAATATGGTTATGCTCCCGTGGTTGAGGCTTTAAATTTCTTATATATACAAAAAACACAAGAAATGCTTTGAACAAAGCGCTTTTTGGGCGGTTTGCCTACCAAAAAAAGTTGACAATGTTTAAAAAATGTTATATAATTATTAAGATATAAAAAATAAAATCGGGTACTATACCCGGAAGGGAATGACACAGTACAATGCCTAAAAGTATGACAGCGTTTGGCCGCGCGAGAAATACCTCTGCAGACGGCTCAAAGGACATCACAGCTGAGATCAAATCTGTTAACAGCAGATATATGGATTGCACAGTAAAGCTGCCCCGTATGTATTCCTTCCTTGAGGAAAGGATCAAGGCGTATCTCACATCAAGAGGTATCCAGCGAGGCAAGATTGAAATATATATAGGCGTTGACGTGCTCCAGCAGGCGGGCAGCGAGGTTTATCTTGACCGCGCGGCAGCAGCCTCCTATATAGCAGCCCTTGAAGCGCTTCGCGATGAGTTTAATCTTCGCGATGACATCTCCGTTATGAGAGTTGCGGCAAACCGCGAGCTTTTCTCTATGAGAAAGCCCGACGATGATGCTGAGCGCGACTGGGAGGACGTTAAAAGCGTTCTTTCTCCTGCAATCGATGCTTTCCTCCTTCGCCGCGAGGCAGAGGGCGAGCGTCTTATGGCTGATATCAATATGAAGATAGGGGGCATCAAGGCTATTGCCGCTAAGATCGCTGAGATCTCCGCTGCAGATATTCAGGGCTACGGCGCAAAGCTTGAGGAGAGGATCCGCAAGTTCCTTGACGATTTCGACGTTGAGATCAGCGAGCAGAGAATCCTCACAGAGGCCGCTGTTTTTGCAGATAAGGCGGCAATCGACGAGGAGCTGGTTCGTCTTGCAAGCCATTTTGAAACCTTCCGCGAAATAGCAGAAAGTCCCGAGCCTGCAGGCAGAAAGCTTGACTTCCTCCTTCAGGAAATGAACCGCGAAACAAATACAATGGGTTCAAAATGCTCCAATGCTGAGATCGCTCATCTTGTTGTTGATATCAAGGCTGAGCTTGAAAAGATGAGAGAGCAGATCCAGAATATCGAATAAGAAAAGCTGCTATAATTAGCATAGACAGGTAAAAGCAAATGAAGTTTATAAATATAGGCTTTAACAATATGATCGCCGCAAACCGCATCATCGCTCTGGTCGGCTCCGACAGCGCGCCCTCAAAGCGCCTTATTCAGGAGGCAAGAGACGAGGGACGAGTTCTTGATTGCACAAGCGGCAGAAAAACAAGAGCAGTTATTGTAACAGACAGCGACCACGTTATTCTTTCCGCTATTCAGACGGAAACCATCGCGGCAAGAATGATGGGCGAGGAGGTTCACGACGATGCAGAATAAAGGAACACTTGTTGTTATTTCAGGCCCCTCCGGAAGCGGCAAGGGCACAGTTGTTAAGCGTCTTCGCGAGATAATGCCCGAGGTAAGCCTTTCCGTTTCAGCAACAACAAGAGCACCCCGCGAGGGAGAAGTGGACGGCAGAGAATATTATTTCATAACAAGAGATGATTTTGAGGATATGGTAGCCGATGGCGAGATCCTTGAGTTCACATCCTATTGCGGCAATTATTACGGAACTCCCAAAAAGGAGGCAGAGCGCATCACAGGCGAGGGCAAGGACCTGATCCTTGAGATCGAGGTTGACGGCGCCTCCCAGATCAAGCGCATGGTTCCCGATTCGGTAACCATCATGCTCATTCCTCCCACAGCCTCAATTCTTGAGAGTCGCCTTCGCGGCAGAGGAACGGAAACAGAGCAGGTGATCGCAAACAGACTGGCGCGAGCAAAGGAAGAGATCAAGCTTGCAACCTCATACGACTACGTTGTAGTAAACGAGGAGGGCGGCATTGATGCCTGCGCAGAAGCTATCCGTGAGATCATTCGCGCTGAAAGAAGCAGAAGTGCGAGAATGACATATATAACAGATAAATTTCTTGATAACTAACCATAAAAGGAGAGAATAAAATGATAGTACCTTCCATTCAGGACCTTACAAAGGACAGATTCAACCGTTACACACTCGTTATTGCAACAGCAAAGAGCGCGAGAATGATCACAGACGAATACATGAAGCAGAGAGAGATCGCTGAAAAGAGAGTTGCAAACAAGGAAACAGACAAGTCCGTTGCAAACATGATCAACCGCGAGTATCGCGATGATAAGGCTGTTAAGACAGCAATCAACCATCTTCACGCAGGCGACTTTGCGATCGTTGGCTATGATGACGATCTTATCGCTCAGGCTGAGGCTGCAAAGGCTGAAAAGGTTGCAGCAGAGGCTGCCGCTGCAGAGGAAGCTATTGAAGAATAATTTTTTTAAAAAAGCTGTCAGCCTGCTGCCATTATGGGAAGCAGGCTGATTTAGATATTAAAAAGCGAAGGGAGGCGTGTTTTTGTGAATGGCGAATATGCCAAGGTCAGAATTCTGGACGTTGTGTATCACGGCGACAGAGTTTATGAATACTATATTCCCCAAACCATTGCAGATGCGGTGGTGCCCGGCTGTCTTGTAAACGTCAGCTTTGGCCGCGGAAACAGAAAATGCGCCGCTATCGTAACAGACGTGGTCAGCGAGCCTGAGAGCGAAAGGGAATTAAAGCCCATTTTCTCAGTTTCCTCCGATAGTCCCGTTTTAGGGGAGGAGGAGATCGCCCTTTGCCGCTTTATGTGCGATTACACTCTTTGCACCTTTGGCGAGGCTGTTAAAACGGTGGTGCCATCCGCCGCTATGTCAAGGCTCAACTTTTATTATTTTGTGAAGGACGAGCCAAGCGAAGCAAAAAAGAAAAAGCTTTCGGAGAAGGCGCTTCTTTTCTATAGCTTTGTAAAAAGCCGCGGAAGAGCATCTGCAGGAGTTCTTCGAAACGAGTTTGGCGAGGAAACTGCGGCTCTTGCCGCAACTCTTATAAGACTGGGTCTCATTGAAAAGGAGGCCGAGGTCAAGGAGTCCTCAAACATAAAGTATCAGACTCACGTTACACTTAAGGTGGACAGTGAAACAGCGCTTCGCGAGGCGGATAAATGCTCCCGAAGCCCCCTTCAGGCGGCCATTCTTTCCCGCCTTGCCGAAATAGGCGAGGCTGATACCGAGGAGCTTTTTGCCTATATCGGACGGGATGCCAAGGTTCAGCTTTCCTCCCTTGAAAAGAAGGGGCTTGTGGCGCTGACAAAGCAGGAGATATACAGAAATCCCTATCTTGCCGCCTGCAATAAAAAGGACGTTTACGAAAGGTCCTCCTTGTCGGAGGAGCAGGCCGAGGCGGTCAAAAAGCTGTCCGCGCTTGCAGACTCGGGCGAGGCAAAAGCGGCGCTTTTGCACGGAGTAACGGGAAGCGGAAAAACAAGAGTTATAAAGGCTATGATAGACCATATGATATCCCGCGGCCGCGGAGTTATAATCCTTGTTCCCGAAATATCTCTCACTCCTCAGACCGTCGGCATCTTTTGCTCTTGCTACGGAGAGCGAGTTGCAGTTATCCATTCCGCTCTTTCACAGGGGGAAAAGTACGACGCCTGGAGAAGAATACGCGGGGGAGAAGCGGATATCGTTATCGGCACCCGAAGCGCAATATTTGCTCCCGTTAAAAACCTCGGCATGATAGTTATCGACGAGGAGCAGGAGCATACCTATAAATCAGACACAGACCCTAAATACCACGCCCACGATATTGCAAGATATCGTTGTGCAAAAAGCAACGCATTGATGCTGCTTGCCTCGGCAACACCGTCACTTGCGTCATATTATAAAGCCCAAAGCGGAGTTTATTCCCTCGTTGAGCTTAAAAACCGTTACGGAGGCGCAGTCCTTCCCGACGTTATCATAAGCGATATGAGGCTTGACCGCGACACGGGCAATTCATCTCCCGTGGGACTGGCTCTTTATTCCAAGCTGCTTGAAACGGTTAAAAATAAAAAGCAGGCAATAGTTTTCTTAAACCGCCGAGGCTATAACAGCGCCGTATCCTGCAGGATATGCGGCGAGGCGGTGAAATGTCCCCATTGCTCGGTTTCGCTGACTTATCACACTCACCGAACTCTCGGAAATGCCGATGGCCCTGAGGACTATTTCAGAAGAAGGTCGGAGAGGGGAAGCCTTTCCTGCCACTATTGCGGATATAAAACTCCCGTGCCAAGCGTTTGCCCCGAATGTAAAAGCGAGCATTTCCGATTTGTGGGCTGCGGCACTCAGCAGGCCGAGGAGGAGCTTTTAAAGCTTGTGCCCACCGCACGCGTTATGCGAATGGATATGGACACAACCAGCACGAAGCAGGCCTTTGATAAGATCCTTGACGGATTCAGAAATAAGGAAGCGGATATACTTCTCGGAACTCAGATGGTCACAAAGGGGCATGATTTTCCCGACGTTACCTTGGTTGGAGTTATGAATGCGGACTCAAGTCTTTTCCTTGACGATTACAGAGCAAGCGAGCGAACATTCGCAATGCTGACTCAGGTGATCGGACGCGCAGGCAGAGGCGAAAGCCGAGGAGTTGCAGTTATACAGACCTGCAATCCCGATTCGCCCATAATCAAACTTGCGGCAACGCAGGACTATAAGGCCTTTTACGAAAGCGAGATAGGTGCGCGACGCGCGCTGACCTTCCCTCCCTTCTGCGATATTGCGGCGATCAATATCACAAGCGGAGACGAGGCTCTTCTCTCTGCCGCATCAAAGGCAGTTGCAGAGAGGCTGTGCCAGATGCTCAGCGAGGAATATAAGGACGTTTCAGCCGAGGTATTCGGCCCCTTTGAGGCTCCCGTTTATAAGGTGCAAAACAGCTTCCGTATGCGAATTATAATAAAATGCCGCCTTTCAAAGAGAAGCCGCGCAATGATCAGCCAGCTTCTTCGCGAGGTTGGAATGAAATCAACAAGAAAAATAACCGTCTCAGCGGATCTTAACCCGTCGGGACTTTGATAAAGGAGAAATATTATGGCAAAGCTTAATATTGTTAAAGAGGGCGATCCCGTTCTTCGCGGAAAGTGCCGCCCCGTTCTTGAGATCACACCCAGAATCATCACTCTTCTTGATGATATGATAGAAACTCTCCACGATGCAAACGGCGCAGGTCTTGCGGCTCCTCAGGTTGGTATCCGCCGCAGAATTGCTCTCGTTGAGGTTGAGGACGGTCAGCTTTATGAGCTTATCAACCCCGAGATAATTGAGCGCAAGGGTAATCAGCAGGAGATAGAGGGATGCCTCTCTCTTCCCGGCAAGTGGGGCGTAACAGACCGACCTATGGAGGTAACCGTTCGCGCAATGAACCGCCACGGCGAGGAATATACAGTTTCCGGAAGCGGCCTTGCGGCAAGAGCATTCTGCCACGAGATCGACCATCTTGACGGTATTCTTTACACAGACCACGCCATTGAAATGCTTAATCCGGAGGATCTTGAAATAGAATGAGTATGAGAGTTCTTTTCATGGGCACGCCCGATATTGCGGCGCAGTGCCTTAAAGCGATCCTTGCCGCAGGACACGAGGTCCTCGGCGTTGTAACTCAGCCTGATAAGCCCAAGGGCAGAGGCTATGAAATGGCAAAATCCGCAGTTAAGGTTCTTGCTGAGGAGGTTGGACTTCCCGTTTATCAGCCCGAAACTCTGCGCGATGGATCTTTTTTGCCCACTCTTGATGAACTGAAGCCCGATATCATCGTAGTAGTTGCATTCGGTAAGATCCTGCCCTCCTACGTTCTTGATTATCCCAAGTACGGCAGCATCAACATCCACGGCTCCGTTCTTCCCGAATACAGAGGCGCGGCTCCTATTCAGAGAGCGATCATTGACGGCAAGAAGGAAACGGGAATCACAATCATTCAGATGGACGACGGCATTGACACGGGCGATATGCTCCATATCATCAAGTGTCCCATCACAGATGATGAAACCTTTGAAACTCTCCACGATAAGCTTGCCGAGATCGGCGGACGCGCTGTTGTTGAGGCAATGGATATGATCGAAAAGGGAACAGTAGTGAGAGAAAAGCAGGACGATAGCAAGTCAAGCTACGCTCAGAAGATCACAAAGGCAGATTGCAAGCTTGATTTCTCCCGCACAGCGGATGAGCTCAGCTGCCAGATCAGAGGCCTTTCTCCCTTCCCCCTTGCCTTTACAAAGCTGCCCGATGCAAGAATGCTGAAGATCATTGCGGCGAAGAAGGCTCCCGGCTCAACCGAGGCAAAGCCCGGAACCATCGTTTCTCTGAATAACGGCTTTGAGATTGCCTGCGGCGGCGGAACAAAGCTCCACGTAACTGCTGTTCTTCCCGAGGGTAAGGGCAGAATGAAGGCTGAGGACTTTGTTCACGGCAGAAGAATTGCTTTAGGTGATATGCTGAAATGGGAAATGTAAATCCTGCAAGGCAGGCGGCTCACGCATCCCTTGTGAGCTCCCTTGCCAATGATAAATTTGTAAACCTTGAGGTTTCTGCTATTCTTAACAGAAATCAGCTTGAGGGCGCTGACAGAGGGCTTTACACAGCTCTTGTTTACACAGCCATCGAGCGCCTTTTAACTATAGACTATATTATCGCCAAGCTTTCATCCCGTCCTATCTCCGATATAGACGAAAAGACCCTGTGCGCTATCCGTCTTGGAATATGTCAGCTTGAGTTTATGGATAAGATCCCGCCTCACGCAGCAGTTGATGAGTCAGTTGAGCTTTGCCCGAGAAAGTCCCGCGGCTTTGCCAATGCGCTTCTTCGCTCATATCTCAGAAAAAAGCCTGAGATGCCGAAAAAGGAAGATGACGAGCTTCTTTATCTCAGCGTTAAGTATTCAACTCCGAGGGAGCTTTGCGCGCTTATTATGAAGGACTATCCCGAGGACGCTGAGGCCATTCTGGCGGCGTTCCTTGAGAAGAAGGATACGGCCATAAGAGTTAATACTCTCAGAGCCGATGCGGCCGAAAAGGCGGCTCAGCTTGGCGCATATAAGTCCGAGTTATGCGAGGGCGTTATGCTGACCCGCGGCTTTGACGGAGTGCTTAGTGGAGTTGAGCGCGGCGATTGGTTCGTTCAGGACGAGGCGTCTGCACTTTGCGCGCAGATGGTTGGTGCTCAGCCCGGAGAGACTGTGGTGGACACCTGCTCTGCCCCCGGCGGAAAGAGCTTTGCTCTTGCGCTGAATATGAAGAACGAGGGTAAGATCTATTCCTTTGATCTTCACGATAATAAAATATCCCTTATTAAAAAGGGAGCGGCAAAGCTTGGAGTCGACATTATTTCAGCCGAGGCGAGAGACGCAAGAGATCCCCGAGAGGACATTGTTGGTAAGGCTGACAGAGTTCTGTGTGATGCGCCCTGCTCAGGCTTCGGTGTTATCGGGAAGAAGCCCGATATCAAGTATAAGGACACAGCGGCATCAGAGGGACTTCCTCGCGTGCAGGCGGCAGTTCTTCGCGGAGCGGCTCAGTACGTGCGCGACGGCGGCGTGCTCGTTTACTCTACCTGTACTATACTTAAGCGTGAAAACGAGGAGATCGTTGAAGGCTTTGCTTTGGAGAATCCTCAGTTTGAAATAATTGAAATGAAAACCATGCTTCCTCATATTGACAAAACGGACGGATTTTTCATTTGTAAAATGATAAGAAAGGAGACGGTGTGATGGTAGATATTCTTTCGCTCACTCTGCCCGAGTGCAAGGAGCTTGCAGTTTCTCTCGGTGAAAAGGCATTTCGCGGCGAGCAGGTGTATCGTTGGATGCAGAAGGGCGCGCCCATTGAGGAATGGAATAACGTTCCTGCGGCCTTCCGTCAGAAGATACTTGAAAACTGCGAATACCGTCTTCCCAAAATAGCAAGAAAGCTTGTTTCCAAGCTTGACGGCACGGTCAAATATCTTATGGAGATGAACGACGGAGAAAAGATCGAAAGCGTGTTTATGAAGTATGAGCACGGCAACACGGTCTGTGTTTCCTGCCAGGCAGGCTGCCGAATGGGATGCACCTTCTGCGCCTCCACTCTCCGCGGAAGAACAAGAAACTTAACCGCCTCAGAAATTCTCGGTCAGATAGTAGTTATCGGCCGCGACACGGGCGAGAAGGTTGGCGGAATCGTTATGATGGGTATCGGCGAGCCCTTTGATAACTACGATAACGCAATGCGATTCCTGCGTCTTGTTTCCTCTCCCGACGGACTTAACATAGGTCTCCGTCATATTTCCGTTTCAACCTGCGGCGTTGTTCCGGGAATTTTGCGCCTTGCAGAGGAGGGCCTTCCCGTAACACTTTCTCTGTCCCTTCACTCAGCGGACAACGAAAGAAGAAGCCGACTGATGCCTATAAATAAAAAGTATCCTCTTGAAGAGGTGCTTTCCGCCTGCAGAACGTATTTTGAAAAAACGGGCAGAAGAGTTTCCTTTGAGTATACTCTCATTGCAGGGGAAAACGATTCAGCGGAGGATGCAAAGCGTCTTTCCATGGTGCTGAAGAAATATATGGGCAAGAATCCCTTGCACGTTAATCTTATTCTTCTCAACAGCGTTGACGAAACGGGCTATAGCGCGCCTCAGAGAGAAATGGCAAACCGCTTCAAGGAGCAGCTTCTTTCTCTCGGCATTAATGCAACTATCCGCCGCAAGCTTGGCAGCGATATCAACGCCTCCTGCGGTCAGCTCCGACTTGGAGAGAATGATTGACGCGAGGCGTCAATCAAATGCAGAATGCAGAGTGCAGAATTAAGGAATAAAAAAGCACACCGAATGGTGTGCTTTTTTTGTTATTATTTAAACCTCAGCAATAACCTCAACCTCAGCGAGGACGCCACGGGGGAGGTCGCGAACTGCAACGCAGCTGCGCGCGGGCTTTGCTGTGAAGTATTTAGCGTAAACCTCGTTGAATGCCGCAAAATCTGCGATATCTGCAAGGAAGCAAGTTGTTTTAACAGCCTTTTCAAAGCTTGTGCCTGCCGCCTCAAGAACAGCGCCAAGGTTCTTCATGATCTGCTCTGTCTGCTCCTTGATGCCGCCCTCAACAACGTTTCCTGTTGCGGGGTCAAGGGGGATCTGACCGGATGTGTAAAGAAGATTTCCTGTGATAACAGCCTGGGAATAAGGTCCGATTGCTGCAGGTGCCTTTTCTGTTGCGATGTATTTCATAATATATTTCCTTTCTTTATCAAACAAGCTTAAATCCTGCGTCAAGCAGTCCCTGTCTGATCTGTTCCTTATGTTCAGCATTTCTTGTTTCCATATTAACTCTGAGATAGCATCCGTTAACGTCGGAGCCTTCGTTTGCTCTTTCGTGGTGGATGGACGTTACGTTACCGCCAAGCTCGGCAATGATTCTTGCAACGTCAAGAAGCTGGCCGGGCTTATCGATAAGCTCGATTGTAAGCTGGCAGTTTCTGCCGCTCATAAGAAGACCGCGCTTGATAACTCTTGAGAGGATAGTAACGTCGATATTACCGCCTGAAACGAGGCAGCAAACCTTCTTACCCTTAACGGGGATCTTATCAAACATAACAGCTGCAACGGAAACAGCGCCTGCGCCCTCTGCAATAAGCTTCTGCTGTTCAATAAGAGCAAGGATAGCGGCTGCGATCTCATCGTCGGAAACAGTAACGATCTCGTCAACGTACTTCTTACAGAGCTCGTAAGTAAGGTCGCCGGGCTCTTTAACTGCGATACCGTCGGCAATAGTGGAAACTGCGTCAAGTCGCTCGATCTTTCCGTCGCGAACGGAGTTAGCCATGCTGGGTGCGCCCGTTGCCTGAACACCGTATACCTTAACGTTGGGGTTAAGATTCTTCAGAGTATAAGCAACGCCTGCAATAAGTCCGCCGCCGCCGATGGGAACAACAACTGCGTCAAGATCGGAGATCTGATCCATAATCTCAAGAGCAATAGTGCCCTGTCCTGCGATAACCAGCTCGTCGTTGAAGGGATGGATAAACGTATATCCTTCCTTATCGCGAAGCTCAAGCGCCTTATTATAAGCATCGTCGTAAACGCCCTTAACGAGACAAACGTCAGCGCCGTAGCGCTTTGTTGCTTCAACCTTGGAGATAGGCGCGCTGTCGGGGAGGCAGATAAGGCTCTTGATACCGCTCTTTGTTGCTGCAAGGGCAACGCCCTGAGCGTGGTTTCCTGCAGAGCAGGCAATAACACCTCGGGATTTCTCCTCGTCGGAAAGCTGAGATATCTTATAGTAGGAGCCTCTTATTTTAAAGGAGCCCGTTGTCTGCAGATTTTCTGTTTTTAAATAAACGTCAGCGTCAGGATTGATTCTGGGTGCTTTGATAACGTCAGTTTTTCTGATAACGCTTTTAAGCACGTATCCTGCGTGATAAACCTTATCAAGTGTAAGCATATATTATATATTCCTTTCAGAATTAACTATCAAGCTGTCAATAAACTGTCCTGCAACTCTTGCGCTTCGTCCGCCCTTTGCAAGAGCAAATGCTTCAGCCTGAACCATAAGGGAGGCTTCAGGCATATCGATCCCGCGCTCGCTTGCGAGAGTGGTAACGATCTTTTTAAAGAGTGCGCTGTTAGGCTTTGTGAAGAGGACAGTAAGTCCGAATCTTGCGGAAAGAGAAAGAGTTTCCTCAAGAGTGTCGCGAAGATGTATCTCATCTCCCTCTCTTGCGGAGAAGGTTTCGTGAACCATATGGCGGCGGTTACTTGTTGC
>JAZQVW010000102.1:0-2543 GCA_045632025.1 Candidatus Avispirillum sp.
TGGTCGTGACAGCAGCATTCCTCATCGTGGTGGTGATGCTCGTGGTGGTCGTGACAGCAGCACTCTTCATCGTGGTGATGATGCTCATGATGGTCGTGGTCGTGACAACCGCAATCACAATGCTCGTCGTGATGGTGATGATGGTGGTGATGCGCCTCCTTTTCCATCTGATGAAGAGCGGCCATAAGGCTGTCGCTTCCGTCAATAACGGCAAGGATGTCAGCTCCGCTGATGTCGTTCCAATCTGCAGTTACAAGTCTTGCAGAAGGATTATGCTCTCTGATCATTTCAATTGCGCGGTTAAGCTTTTCATTTGAAAGTCCCTTTGTATGGCTGAGAACGATTGTTGAAGCGTTTTCGATCTGATTGTTGAAAAACTCGCCGAAGTTCTTCATATACATTCTGCATTTCTTGGCATCGACAACGGCAACAGCAGAGGAAAGCTCTGCTCCTTCGGCGCTGTTCTTAACAGCTGTCATAACGTCGGAAAGCTTGCCAACTCCTGAGGGCTCGATAAGGATCCTGTCGGGAGCGTATTCAGCAACAACCTTTTTCAGTGCTTCGCTGAAATCGCCAACGAGAGAACAGCAGATGCATCCTGAGTTCATCTCTGTGATGTTGATGCCTGCCTCTGTGAGAAAGCCTGCGTCAACGCCGATCTCGCCGAATTCGTTTTCTATTAAAACAAGCTTTTCGCCTGTGTAAGCTTCGGAAATAAGCTTTTTGATAAGGGTAGTTTTACCTGCTCCGAGAAAGCCTGAGAATATATCGATTTTTGTCATAATCATATCTCCTTTGAGGGTGATTCATAATATATTATTATACCACTTTTCCCTATATAAAACAAGTGTTTCTTGCGGTTGATTTGCCCCATAATGTTTGATATAATAAAGTAAATAAAAACGTTCGGAGAAAAGAAATGAGCATAGCGGAAATTTTAAAGTCAAAGGGAATAGAGAGCTTTGCCGCAATAGCGGTTAAAGATTGCCTTCCCTGTAATATGCGTCTGTATGATGGCATCCCTAAGGACGGCTATGCTGTTTTTATGCTTTTCCCCTATTACTGTGAAAATAAAAACAGCCGCCTTGCGGCTTTTGCTTCTGTTCCCGATTATCATCTTTTTTCGAGGGAGCTGTTTATAGAGCTTCAGGAATATATTAAGGGAAAATACGGAGAGGTCTTTGCCCGCGGCTTTGCCGATCATTCTCCTCTTGACGAGAGAGACGGCGCGGCGAAATGCGGTCTTGGCATTATCGGGCGCCACGGGCTTCTCATTTCCGAAAAGCATTCCTCCTTTGTTTGCATAGGAGAGTTTGTATGTGCTCTCTCCGATTCTCAGCTTGAGGCGGAGGGAATAGAGGTAAGGTGCGGCGAGATAAAATATTGCGAGGATTGCGGAAAATGCCTGAAGGCTTGTCCCTCGCAGTGTGCCGACGGAGATAAATCCCGTTGTATTTCCGCTATCAATCAGAAAAAGGGCGAGCTGTCAGAGGAGGAAAAGGACGCACTCAGAAAAAGCGGAAGCATCTGGGGATGCGACGTTTGCCAGCTTTCCTGCCCTCATACGGAGAGGGCGAAAAAGGCGGGAACGCTATATTCTAAGATCCCGTTTTTCACCCAAAACGTTATAGTGGGTGATGAAAGCGACATTGAAGCGCTTACGGATGAGGAATATTCCCGTTATACGTTTTCATACAGAAAAAGAAACGTTATGCAACGAAACATAGATATTATAAAGAGCTGAAGGGAGGATTATTGGTGATTGAATTCGTTTATTCGCTTGACAGAGAGCAGAAAATAAGCTACGTGATCGAAAAAATGAAGGCTTCTCTTGAAAAAGAGGAAAAAATACTTCTGATTGCTCCTGAGCAGCAGGCATTGATGTGGGATTCTCTTGTTGCCACAAAGCTTCCGCCTTCGGCTGCCTTTAAGGTGGAAACTCTCAGCTTCACCCGTCTTGCAGATACCATTTTCAGACGATACGGCGGATGCGCGAAGAATTACGTAACAGAGCCCAAAAAGGCGCTTATTATGTGGAAGGCGTTGACAAGCGTTCGCGATCAGCTGAAGATATTCGGCCGCGGTCGAGAGGACAGATACGTAGATCTGCTCCTTAAAGCTGTGAGCGAGGCGCGTCTTTATTCGCAGACTCCCGCTTCAGTTATGAAGGCCTCCGAAATTCTCACTGAGGAGGGGCGCGAGGAGGGGATCGCCCTTCGTCTTCACGACCTTTCTCTTATCTGGGCGGCGTACGATACCATTCTTCACGAGAGCTACGACGATCCCGAGGAGATATCCGATGCACTTTGCGACGTGCTTGACCGACATAACTGCTTTGAGGGGTATACGGTTTTCATAGATTCATTTTACACGCTGACTCCCAAGGAGAAAAATATAGTTGCAAGAATTTTCAGGGATGCTGACGATGCGGTGGTAACTCTTGCTTTGTCTCACGCTGACCGAGATTCTCTCCACACGGAGCATATTCGCTCTTTTAAGAACTCTCTTGCCAAAACTGCGGCGAGAATGGGACAAGACGTTAA
>JAZQVW010000103.1:0-5886 GCA_045632025.1 Candidatus Avispirillum sp.
GTCCTGAAGAGGAAGCTTGAATACCTCGAGAAATTCGCCTTCGTCAAGCTCTGTTTCGCCAAAGGTGAGTCCCTTCGCCATAAACATTCTGATATGCTCGCCCATAATTGCAGGTGAGCCGAAATAGTCACCCATATCTATCATTTCTGTAGCAATTGCCCCTGTTTCCTCGCGAAGCTCACGAAGCGCCGCCTCACAGAAATCTTCGCCTACGTAGTCAAGCTTTCCTGCGGGAATCTCTATCATAACTCTGTCAACAGAATAGCGATACTGTCTTTCAAGGATTACCTCACCCTTATCTGTAATCGGAATTACACAAACTGCGCCAATATGCTTAACGTATTCTCTCATAGAGTGAGATCCATCGGGCAATTCCACCTTGTCCTTATAAAGATGAACAACCGCACCGTCAAATACAAGCTCGCTTTCAACCTGCTTTTCCCAAAGCTCCATAACTATTTCTCCGTTCTTTATTTACAAAAATGTGTTGATATTCAGCCGAATTGATCTTATAATAATTATAATACATTACACATTTTGTGTCAACGGGAGATAACTCTATGATCTACAAGGATTTCAAGAACAAAAAGCTTTCAGCGCTTGGATTTGGCTGCATGCGCTTCCCTACGATTGACGGAGACAGTGCAAATATTGATGAAGCGGCAACTGCTGAAATGATCGACTACGCTATCAAAAACGGAATCAACTATTTTGACACTGCCTGGGGATACCACGGCGGTAATTCCGAAATCGTTATGGGTAAGCTTCTTTCCAAATACCCCAGAGAAAGCTATTATCTTGCAACGAAATTCCCCGGATATGATCTTGCAAACATGAACAAGGCGGAGGAGATTTTTGAGCGTCAGCTTGAAAAAACAGGCGCAGGATATTTCGATTTCTATCTTTTCCACAACGTTTGCGAAAACAATATTGACGGATTTTTGAATCCCGATTACAAAATTATGGACTATCTTCTTGAACAGAATAAAAACGGCAGAATACGCCATCTTGGATTCTCAGCTCACGGTGTTTACGAAACTATGAAGCGTTTTCTTGACGCATATGGTGAGCATCTTGAATTTTGCCAGATCCAGCTGAACTGGATCGACTGGGAGCTTCAGGGTGCTAAGCAGAAGGTTGAGCTTCTTCGTGAATACAACATTCCCGTTTGGGTTATGGAGCCTCTTCGCGGAGGAAAGCTTGCTGAAATATCCGAAGAGGACACCGCAAAGCTTAAGTCCCTTCGCCCTGATGAAACTATTCCTGCCTGGGCTTTTCGCTTTATTGAGAATATACCCGATGTTAAAATGGTCCTTTCAGGTATGTCCAATATGACTCAGCTTGAAGAAAATATCAAAACTTTCTCCGAGTCTAAGCCCTTAAATGAAGATGAAAATGCTCTGCTTCTTGGCATTGCCGATAAAATGACCATGGGTGTTCCCTGCACAGCTTGCTCTTATTGTACGGAATACTGTCCTCAGGGTCTTAACATCCCCCGTCTTATCAGTCTTTACAATAAGCATAAATTCTCCGGCGGTGGTTTCCTTATCAATATGGCTCTTAATTCAATGGGAGAGGACAAGCAGCCCTCTTCCTGCATAGGCTGCCAAAGCTGTGAAGCGGTTTGTCCTCAGAACATCAAGATTTCCGAGATACTTGCAGATTTTGCAGACAGACTTACAGAAAAATAATTTAAACCCCTCTGCTTTTTAGCAGAGGGGTTCTTTTTATACAAGCTTACAAACGTCTATCCAATTATCAGTTTTTGCAAACTGCTCAAGCTCCACATTTGTTAATTCAATTGCGCTGTTTGAGCTGCCGCAAGCAGGATACACAGTTTCAAATCTGCGAAGAGATTCGTCCAGATACACTACAACTCCATCATTAACAGCAAAGGGACAAACTCCGCCAACAGCGTGGCCGCAAAGAGCTTCCACTTCTTCAAAGGCAGGCATTTTTGCCTTTGTGTGAAACTGAGCCTTGAACTTGCTGTTATCAATTTTAACGTCACCTGCGCAAACTATAAGAATGCAAGAGCCGTCAACTACAAACGACAAAGTTTTAGCAATTCTTGCCTCCTCACAGCCAACAGCCTGCGCCGCCATAGCTACTGTTGCACTTGAGACGTCAAACTCAAGTATTCTATTGTCTGCATCAAACTGACGCAAATATTCTCTGACCTTTTCTATTGCCATAACAAAGCCTCCGGATATGATATACAGATTATATATCAAAACCGAAGGCTTTGCAAGCTTATTTTACTTTTGCCTGTCGCACTGCATTTCTTATTGGAAGAACTGCTCTGGGTGAAACGGAAAGCTCGTCGATCCCCATTTTTATAAATGCTTCCGTCAAGCTACTATCTGCCGCTATCTCTCCGCATATTCCCGCCCAGATGCCTGCATCGTGTGCCGCATCAACTGTCATTTGAATCATTCTCATCAACGCAGGATGTCTGTTATCCTGAAAGCGGTCGAGGCTTGCCGTGCTTTGTCTATCAAGAGCAATAGTATACTGCGTCAAGTCATTTGTACCGATTGAAAAGAAACTTACCTCTTTTGCCAGCTCCGGTGCTATCATAACGGCGGCAGGAGTTTCTATCATGATACCAATTTCAATGTTCTCATCATATGGCAACATATCCTTTTGCAGAGATTTTTTGACACCCTCGCATATACGCTTTACCTCGTGCAATTCCCAAAGACTCGTTATCATAGGAAGCATAATTGAAAGCTTTCCGTAGGCTGATGCTCTGTAAAGTGCTCTTAATTGGGTTTTAAATATTTCAGGTCGTGAAAGGCATATCCTGAGCGCTCTCATTCCAAGAGCGGGATTGATTTCGTTTTCAAGACCGAAATAGCCTATCTTCTTATCAGCGCCTATATCAAGCGTTCGAATAATAACTCTTTGACCGTTCATTCGCTGAACCACGTATTTATAGGCCTCTAGCTGAGTTTCTTCGTCGGGAAAGGTTTCCGATTCAAGATACAAAAATTCGCTGCGAAACAATCCTATTCCCCTAGCATCGTTAGCAATTACTGCATCAATATCCGCAGGATGCGTTATATTAGCATAAACCTTTATCTCTTTGCCATCAAGAGTGACATCAGCGCACCCCTTAAGCTTTTCAAGCATCACGCGAACCGCTTTCTCCTCCTGCTGCTTTCGAAGAAAATATTCCTTAGTCGTATCATCGGGATCGATCACTATATAGCCGACGCTTCCGTCCATCATAATCTGCCTTCCCTCGTATTCTCTCCTCCAATCGGCCTTTGCGCCGATTATGGCAGGAATACCAAGCGTACGGGCAAGTATCGCTGTGTGACTATTAAGATTTCCTTCGCTTAATATGAAGCCTATAACAAGACTTTTATCAAGCTGAACAGTTTCGCTCGGGGTCAAATCGTCCGCAACGATCACCGATGGCTCGCCACCAAGCTCTATTGTGCTTCTTTTTCCGCAGAGAATATCAACAACTCTTTGAGAAATGTCGATCACGTCAACACTACGAGCCTTCATATACTCATCGTCCATTGAAGCAAACATCAAAGAAAACTCTTTGCCTGCCAGCTCCACCGCCGCAACAGCACTCATTTGATTTTCCGAAATCAAGGATTTTATCCGCTCTGTATAATCAAGATCGGAAAGCATCAGCTTATGCGTTTCAAAAAGATCAGCGGCATCATTACCAACCTCTTCCCTCGTGCGCTTGGCAAGCTCCTCAAGCTGTTTTTCTGCCTCGGTTAATGCTTTTTCCCACTTTTTCATTTCTGTGGCGGGATCCTGCGAAAGCTTTTTTACCTTTACTGCTTCTTCTCTTTTATAATATACAAGCTTTCCCAAAGCAATCCCTGAAGAAACTCCTGTTCCACATATTGCTACCATTTTAATATCTGTTCTCATTTAAAAACTTTTTTATTTCGGACACTGCAACGTCTTCATCCTCGCCTTCTACAACAATGTCAACCTGATCACCACACTTTATCCCAAGAGCCATTAGCATCATGATCCTTCTTGTATCTGCTTGCTTATTATCTTTTATAAGCGTTATCTTACTGCTGTATTCAGCTGCCTTTTTAGCAAGCAGGCCTGCAGGGCGTGCATGGATTCCGTTTTTATCCTCTATAACGTATGTAAATTGCTTCATATCTTAATCTCCTTGAATTATCTTTTATTTGATTATATATTCTGCAATCTACGTCGTAAACGGGCAATAAACGGCAGATATGGCTTACATATCTAATTATGACCGAAAAATCATAAGCTATTCCATTTTCACTAAATAATGTTTCGCCGAAGCTCTGCTATTATTTTCTTTTCTTCTCGCGATACCTTCACCTGCGAAAGACCGAGAGCATCAGCAGTTTGTTGCTGAGAATAATCCTTGAAATATCTGAGTATTATAATCTTTCTCCAATTATCAGGCAAGCGTTCAAGAGCGTCTGCCAAAGCTATTCTGTCAAAAACACGATCAATAGAGCTTTCAGAGTCCTCCACAGTATTTTCAATAGTCAAAGCAGGATCATCTCCTATCTGATCAGACAGGGACGCAACGGGACGGCAGCATTCAAGAGCCGTAGTAATCTCATCAGCATCAAGACCTGTTATTTCACGAAGCTCCTCTATTCGCGGCTCTCTCCCCTCCGTTTCCATAAATTCTTCTCTTGCTCGCATTATAATTGCTCCATTTCGCCTTGATTGACGGTTAACCTTGATCATTCCGTCGTCACGAAGAAACTTGCGAATCTCACCCATAATAAGCGGAACAGCATATGTTGAAAAAGCGGTTCCACGCTCTATATCAAAGGTCCTTATTGCCTTCAACATTCCGATAAGAGCCAGCTGAATCAGATCCTCATAATCAACTCCTCTTCCGCAAAAACGCTTAGCTATGGATGCGGCAAGAGCATAGTTTCTACGGATCAGCTCCTCGGTTGCCCCTTCATCTCCCTCACGGGAGCGGACTATATATGATACGTTATCACTGTAATCTGTCATAACTGCCTCCTGATTTTATGTAATCAGATATCCTTGGAAGACAGCTTCTTTATCAGAACGACCTTAGTTCCTTTTCCGTTTTTTGATATAACACGGACCTTGTCACAGAAGGTTTCCATAACGGTAAATCCCATTCCGCTTCTCTCTCCGTCCACATCCGTGGTATATAGAGGCTGCATAGCGGTAGCTATATCACCGATTCCGCATCCCCTATCTCTTATTTCTATTTTTACAGTTCTGTCATCATAGCATTCAAGCTTCATAAAAACTGTTCCGCTTTGCTCCTTGTATCCATGAACGATTGAATTAGTCACAGCCTCACTTACTGCACATTTAAGGTCTGTAAGCTCACCGACCGTTGGATCAAGCTGCATAACAAAAGCCGATACAAGAGAGCGCGCAAGCCCCTCGTTTCTTGAAAGTGATGGGAACTTTATTTCAAGAACGTTTTCCTTTTTCTTCATTTTCAGCACCTTCCTTCAATTTTGATGATCCTTTCCATTCCTGCCATTTCAAATATCCGCATAACTCTCTCATCACAATTTATAACCTCAAATTCCATCTCAGCTGCTCTTGCTTTTTTATATCTCCCAAGCACCAGTCCAAGACCGGAGCTATCCATAAATGAAACACCGCAAAGATCAAGTGTCAGCTTTTGCGGCGCAAGCTGTACAATAAGAATGTCCGTATCCTCTCTCACTCTTTTTGCCGAATGATGGTCGATATCGCCTTTTATATAAACCACCAAATGCCCTTCTGAATAATCAAAATCCATAATATTTTCGTCCTTTTCTTTATTTGTGAATATTATTGTATTTGCCCTCTTGCGAGTATTTTGTCAAAGCGGCTGACAGCATAAAAAAAGTCCGAGCCAAACGCTCGGACTTT
>JAZQVW010000104.1:0-6320 GCA_045632025.1 Candidatus Avispirillum sp.
GCTCCCGCAGTTCGTGACGGAAACGTTGTTTGCGGCAGAGCAATGGGAAGCGCCGCTCAGTTTGCGCTTCTTATTATCGGTCTTCTTCGCGGTGACCACGTGGCGGAAGAGATCAAGGCCTCTATCCTTTTATGAAGCAGCACCTTGAAAATATAAGCGGCTTAAAAAAGGAGCTGAGAGCTCAGTTCAGAGAAAAGAGAAGGGCATTGTCTCCTGAGGAAAAGGCCGCGCGTGACGTGGCTATCTGCAAAAATGCCATCAGTATGGCGTCATTTCGCTTTGCCGAGTACGTTCTTCTCTATGCTCCCACCAAATACGAGGTGGACGTTATGCCCATTGCCGAGGCGGCACTTGCCAAGGGGAAGAAGATCCTTTTCCCCAGATGCGACACTTTGGCACACACTATGAAATATCATTTTGTTTCGTCCGTGTCGGAGCTTGAGGATGACGCCTACGGCATACTTGCGCCCCCTCAGTCTGCCCCCGTTTACAATACGGAGGATAAGGCGCCTGCAGTTTGTATCGTGCCCGGTCTTATATACGACAGGTGCGGCTACAGAGTCGGCTACGGCGGAGGATACTACGACAGATTCCTTATTGATTTTAAGGGCTGTAAGGCGGGAGTTATCTATAGTGATTTCATTGTTCAGAGCGTTCCGAGAGGCCGCTTTGATCATAAGGTTGATATAATGTTGACAGAAAAGAATGTGAGGATCCCACTTGAAGGTTAAAGGAATACACGCGGCGCCCGCCCTTGTCATTATCATAATGGCATTGACCTGCGGCGCAGGATTTGTTGACATAGCGGCTATTTCAGGCGGAGCAAGCCCTATGCTTACAATAACGGTGCTCCAGCTTATAATAATCGGCGTGCCGTCAGTTTTCTTCTGCTTGCTTCGCGGACACGAATACACCAAAAGGCTTCGCCTCCGCTTTATCCCCGCAAGGCATCTGACCATGACGGTTTATTCTCTTGCGTTTCTTGTTTTCGGCAGTATGGCGTTGAATCTCATAATGTTTAGATTTTTCCCCACCTCCTTTTCCGAGGCGGCAACCTCCTATATGTCCTATACCATAAGTGAGGCAGGAGGCGCGATCTATGCGGCCATCAGCCTTGCCATCGTTCCTGCGGTTCTTGAAGAATTTCTCTGCCGCGGAATCATTTCGGCAGAATACAACATTTACGGCTCCTTCACAGGTGTTATAATGAGCGCCGTAATGTTTGCCATGCTTCACACCAATTTTGTGAAGTTTCCCATATATTTCTTCACGGGAATCGTGCTTTCTCTCACAGCATCTGTTTCAAGCTCTGTTTTTTCGTCAATGCTTGTACATATGCTCAATAACATTTTCGTTTTATTCCTTGAGCCCTATCTTTATAAAATAGCCGCAAAGAGCGGAAGCGGTATGGGCCTTGTGATGTTCGTTGTGGTAACTCTGATGCTCGTTTTCGCGTTCCTTTTCTTTATGAAGGCGGAGCGTCTTTACAGTGACAGAGCTTATGCAAATGAGGCGGCTCCTCTGGTACGCCGCCGCAAGGAAAACGAGCTTCCTTATATAGCTCAGTCAGTTCTTTCGCCCACGTTTATTATTCTGGCAGTTTTCTTTGTTATTTTAACTGTAGTTCAGTAAGAGACCATTCCAAGTGAAAGGTGGTTTATGATATGGAAAATAATATCCCTGAAAATAGAAATCCTCAGCGCCCCGCGGTGCCGAGACCTGCAGGGCAGAATCCTGCGGCGCAGAGACCTGTAGGGCAGAATCCTGCGGCACAGCGTCCCGTAGTACAGAATCCTGCGGCACAGAGACCCGTAGCGCAGAATCCTGCGGCACAGAGACCCGTAGCACAGAATCCTGCGGCACAGAGACCCGTAGCGCAGAATCCTGCGGCACAGAGACCCGTAGCGCAGAATCCTGCGGCTCAGCGCCCTGCAGCACAGAATCCTGCAGCTCAGCGTCCCGTAGCACAGAATCCTGCGGCACAGCGCCCCGCGGCACAGAATCCTGCGGCACAGCGCCCCGCGGCACAGAATCCTGCGGCACAGCGCCCCGTAGCACAGAACCCTGCAGCTCAGCGTCCAGCAGGTCAGAATCCTGCGGCACAGCGCCCCGCGGCACAGAACCCCGCGGCGCAGCGTCCCGTAGCACAGAACCCTGCAGCACAGCAGCCTATAACACCTCCGCCTGCCGCTCCTGCTCCCGAGGCTGACAGCCCCACTCAGAGCACGGCAAGCATTCAGACAGAGGGGGCAGGAAAGAAGAAAACAACTCTTTCCAAGGCCGGAGCAGAAATGATGAGCAGTGCAGTTAAGGCACTTATCTATATTGCGGCAGTTTTCGTTGTTGCAATATTCCTTTCCATAATCATCATTCGCGTTGGGAACGACGTATTCGCTCTCGTTAAGAGCGACGAGGCCATCGACATAACCATTCCCGAGGATGCATCTCTCGCCGATATCGGCAATATCCTCCACGAAAACAGCATCATTTCCTTCCCCGGGATTTTCACAATGTACGGAAATTTGAAGAAGGATACGGAGGGCTTTATTCCCGGCGATTATACAGTCTCTCCCGCAATGAGCTATGACAAGCTGCGAGCGGCCTTCAAGCCTCAGCCCGTGGTGGGAACCAGCTGGATAACCATCCCCGAGGGCTACACCGTTGATGAGATAATTTCTTTGATGGTTTCCTACGGTATAGGCGACAGAGAGACCTATATCGACGTTATCAACAATTATGATTTCGACTATTGGTTCGTTAAGGAGATTCCTGAGAACGACGGCAGACATTATCGTCTTGAGGGCTATCTCTTCCCCGACACGTATGAGTTTTATAACAGCTCCAGCGAGGTAACTGTAATAAACAAGCTTCTTGCCCGCTTTGACGACGTTTTTGCAGATGCATATCGCGAAAAGGCGAAGGAGCTTGGAATGACGGTTGACGAGATCATAACCATCGCTTCTCTTATTGAGAAGGAGGCGGGCAACGCGGCGGACTACAGATACGTTTCCTCCGTTTTCCATAACCGACTTAACGCTCCCGACCGTTTCCCCAAGCTTGAAAGTGACGCAACAACGGTTTATGCGCTTCAGCTTGCAAACGACGGTGTTCGCCCCGAGAATATCTCAGCGGACGAGATCAGAAATTTTGACAGTCCCTATAATTCATATAAGTATAGCGGACTTATTCCCGGCGCTATTGCAAATCCCAGTGCCAGCGCGATCAGATATGCGCTTTATCCCACAGAGTCTAATTTCTATTTCTTTGTAGCAGGCGTTGGCGGAGTAACACACTTTGCTTCAACTCAGGCAGAGCACGATCAGAACATTGCAATGGTAAAGCAGCAGATGCAGCAGACAGAAGAATAATAAAAAGCGAGGCATTGCCTCGCTTTTTTTATGCTGAGTGAAGCGTGCGGAATTAAGGAAGAGGATATCTGTTTGATTAAAAACAAAAAAAGGTGTGCCGCGGCACACCTTTTTTTATATCAGATATTAACTCTTTTTATCACCGTAGCGCCTGCAAGGCCGATGATGATCCCTGCAACGATTCCGCCAACCACAAGGGCGGGGAGGTAATAGGCAATGGCGCCGACTCCGGTTATAATAACGGCAACGCATATCTGCGCCATATTATGGGCAACGCCGCCCATGACGCTTACTCCAACCACGCCGAAAAGCTTTGTTTTCTTCAGCACAGTCATAACGAGGAGGCTGAAGACTGCTCCTGCAAGGCTGTACCACAGGCTCATAACGCTACCGAACAGTATTGCCGTTAAAAGCACTCGCACGATGGAAACGCCCGCCGCCTTTGCCGCGCCAAGCTTATAAAGGATATAAACTATAACGATATTGGGAAGTCCTATCTTCACTCCGTACACAACGGATGGCACGAAGCTTTCAACGTAGGAGAGTATCATTGCCGCCGCGGCAGAAACACCAAGGAGCGCCACGGTCTTTGTTTTGGAATTCATCATTTGTCACCTGCCTCGATAGAAACAACGGTTTTGTTGGGCAGGCAAACTATGGTCTCGCCGTCGTGGGAAATGGGGTGGAAATCAACGCAGAGCCCGTCGGGACAGCTTGCCTCGGTAACGTCGGCCTTTTTATCCTTTATAACGAGGATATTATATCCGTCACCGTTTTCAAGGCGCACCTCTCTGTCCTCGGAGATGGGATATCTTGCTGTTTCTGCTCCGTCAACGGTCACCACAACGTAGTCGCCCTCGGGGGAGAGGAGGCTGAAGCAAAGCCACACCAGAACGGCGGATACGGCAAGTATTAAAACAAGGAGCATATCGTTTCGCTTAGTGCTCTTCATATTAGCCTCCTTTAATAGATTTAGTTTCTGAGAGCGCCTGAATAGTCAGCCTCTCTGATGCATCCAACAGGGCAAGCCTTGGCGCATTCGCCGCAGCTGGTGCATTTATCGTAGTCAATGGATGCAAGGTTATCGGCAACGGTGATAGCGCCTGCGGGGCAGGTCTTCTCGCACTTCTTACAGCCGATACAAGCGTCTTTACATTTAGCCTTAGCCAAAGCGCCCTTTTCCTTATTACTGCAGGAAACAACGCTGCGCTTAACGTCGGGCATCATATGAATGATATCGTTGGGGCAGTTCTTTGCGCAAAGGCCGCAGCCGATGCAAAGTCTTGTGTCGATATGAGCGATGCCGTTCTCGATGCAGATAGCATCACGGGGGCAAACAGCCGCGCAGTCGCCGCAGCCAAGGCAGCCGAAGGTGCAGAGGTTTTCTCCGCCGAAGATCATCTTAGCCGCCTTGCAGCTCTTGATGCCTGCGTATTCAGCCTTTTTGCCTGCAGTGTTGCAGTCGCCGCAGCAGCGAACTGTTGCAACCTGCTCGATAGTGTCCTCAAACTCAACGCCCAGAATATCGGAGATGTCTCGTGAGGTCTTATCGCCGCCGGGGATACAGAGGTTGGTCTTTGTGCCTTCCTCCTCACCAAGAGCCTTAGCATAGCCGTCACAGCCGGTAAAGCCGCAGGCGCCGCAGTTTGCTCCGGGGAGACATTCGCGGATCTTTTTAACCGTTTCGTTTTCGGGAACGCTCATAAACTTTGCGGCAATAACGAGCATAGCCGCGCAAATAAGTCCTATAGCAGTTACGCTGATAACTGCTGATAAAATAGCAACTAACATTTTAAATTCCTCCTATCAAGCGAAAAGGCTGTCGATGATGCCTGCAAAGCCGTAGAAGGAGAGGGAAACGATAGCCGCCGCAACAAGTGTTATGGGCACACCACGGAAGCACTTGGGGGGATTGGACGTTTCCATTCTTTCTCTGACGCCTGCGAAAAGCACCATTGCAAGAAGGAAGCCGAGGCCGCAACCGAGAGCGGATGCTGTGGACTCTATGAATCCGTAGCCGTCGGAGATATTGTTTTTAACAACGCCGAGAACAGCGCAGTTTGTTGTGATAAGGGGAAGATAGATACCGAGGGATGCGTGCAGTGCGGGGATATATTTCTTAAGGATGATCTCCACAAGCTGAACGAGAGCCGCGATAACGAGGATGAACACGATGGTCTGGAGGTATTCAAGCTCAAACTTTGCAAGAACAAAGGTGTAGATAGGCCAGGTCGCGAAGTTTGCAAGGAGCATTACGAACGTAACCGCAACGCCCATGCCTGTTGCCTGCCCAAGCTTTTTGGAAACGCCGAGGAAGGGGCAGATTCCGAGGAACTTTGTGAGCACGTAGTTATTAACGAGAATAGACGTGAAAATAATATAAGCCAATTCTTTTATCATGCTTCTGCCTCCTCTCCGCCATCCATGCAGGTTCCCTTGCAAAGAGCCGCTGTGGGGCAGCCCTTGCAGGAAAACTCATTCTTAGGTTCTTTTTTGCTGAATTTGTTAACGATCGCAATAAGGCAACCGAAAACAAAGAATCCGCCGGGAGCTTCCTTTAAGATCGGGATAGTATAGTTTGTAAGGAAGGGGATCTCCATGCCCATCCAGCTTCCTGCGCCGAACACCTCGCGGATAGTGGACATAGCCAGGAGCGCAAGTGTGAAGCCAACGCCCATTCCGAGAGCATCGATTGCGGATGCGCCAACGGAAGTCTTGCTTGCATACATTTCAGCGCGGCCGAGAATAATGCAGTTTACAACGATGAGGGAGAGGAAAACTCCGAGAGCATTGTAGACTGCGGGAACAAAGGCGTGCATTATCATTTCAACTATTGTAACGAACGCCGCGATAATAACGATATAGGAAGGAATACGAACCTTATCGGGAATTACACGGCGAAGAGCGGAGATAGCAACGTTAGAACCGAGAAGAACGGCTGTTGCCGCAGCT
>JAZQVW010000105.1:0-2413 GCA_045632025.1 Candidatus Avispirillum sp.
AAAGCTTCGCTACGGTAAGATAATCATCATGGCCGATGCGGACGTTGACGGTAGCCATATCAGAGTGCTGCTTCTCACGTTCTTCTTCCGCCATATGCGTCAGCTTATTGAAGAAGGACATATTTATCTTGCTCAGCCTCCGCTTTATAAGGTTTATAAGGGCAAGCAGGAAAGATATGCATTCTCTGATACTGAAAGAGATATGTACATTGCAGAGCTTGGCGGCAACGCTGAAGCTGACAGATATAAGGGTCTTGGTGAAATGGACCCTGAGCAGCTTTGGGAAACAACTATGGACCCTGAAAGAAGAACTCTGCTGCGCGTTGATATCAACGATGCAATGATGTGCGACGAGGTGTTCTCACTTCTTATGGGTGATAAGGTTGAGCCCAGACGCGAATTTATCGAAAAGAACGCTAAATACGCTGAAAATATAGACGCTTAATTATGAAGATCATTACAGTAACACTTAATCCCTGCATTGACGTGAGCTATAATATGCACGCTCCCTTCAAGGCGGGTGAACTGAACCGCGTTGACGGAGGAAGCCTTCGCTATAGCGGTAAGGGCATAAACGTTTCAAGAAGACTTAAAAGCCTTGGAACAGAATCTCTCATTCTCACCTTTTCCTTTGGTGAGGACGGAGAAAAAATGGAAAAATCTCTTCGTGAGGAAGGACTTTCAGTTTGGGCAGTTAAATGCGAGGGAAAGCTGAGACGTAACGTTGCTATTCTTGATAGCGAGGGCGTTGCAACAGAGATAAACGAAAAGGGATCCCCTGTTTCAAGCGAAAAGATAAAGGAGCTTGTGGGTATCCTCAAAAGTGAATTAAACTGTCCCGATAATAAGGTTCTTATTATTTCAGGCAGCCTTCCCACAGGAGTTGATGCAGCAGTTTATAAAAAGCTCTGCACCATCGGACGAAATTCAGGTGCGCTTGTTGTTCTTGATTGCGACGGTGAAGCGCTGAAAAAAGGACTTGAAGCAACTCCCGATCTTATCAAGCCAAACAGACGTGAGCTTGAGGAGCTGACAGGAGCCGACCTTTCAGCACACGGCGAGGACGTTCGAATCGACGCTGTTAAGGCTTGCCTTGAGTTTTACAGAAACGAGGAAACTGCAGTTCTTTGCACACTTGACGTTGACGGCGCGGCATATGCCGGTCCCGACGGAAGCTTTATGTGCGATGCAGTTAAAGGAAATATAAAAAGCTTTAAGGGCGCAGGGGATAGTTTCCTTGCATCCTTTATCAGAGAGATAATAGTTAAGGACGGCGATTGTGAAATAGCGCTGATCAAAGCAGCTGCTGAAACAACAGCTTATTTGTCCGAAAAGTAGTAAATGGGGTAAAAAAAGTGAGCGACGAAAAAAGAAATATTGAGTTTGCAGATCAGAAAATAGTTCCCATAAATATGGAAAAGGAAGTTCGCAAGTCCTTCCTTGAATATTCAATGTCTGTAATTGTCAGCCGTGCGCTTCCCGACGTTCGCGATGGTATGAAGCCCGGCCAGAGAAGAATTCTCTATGCAATGTATGAGGATAATCTCACCCATGATAAGCCCTTCCGTAAGTCAGCAACAACCGTTGGTGACGTGCTTGGTCGTTACCATCCTCACGGTGACGCGGCAGTTTACGGAACAATGGTTAGAATGGCGCAGGATTTCTCTTATAGATATCCTCTTGTAGAGGGTCACGGTAACTTCGGTTCTATTGACGGTGACGGCGCGGCTGCTTACCGTTATACAGAGGCGAGAATGGCGAAGATCTCAGATGAGCTTATGCGCGATATCGAAAAGGACGTTGTAACAATGGTTCCTAACTTCGATAACAGAAGACGCGAGCCCTCCGTTCTTCCCTCCCGTTTCCCGAACCTTCTTGTAAACGGTTCCGTTGGTATTGCCGTTGGTATGGCAACAAATATTCCTCCTCATAATCTTGGTGAGGTTATTGACGGAACTATCTATCTTATGGAAAATCCCGATGCAACTGTTCCCGAGCTGATGAGATTTATCAAGGGACCTGATTTCCCCACGGGCGCAACTATTTACGGAACAGCAGGCATATACGAAGCGTATATGACAGGCCGCGGTAGAGTTATGGTCCGCGCAAATGCAACTATTGAAGAGGACAAGCACAGAATCATCGTAACAGAGATTCCTTATATGGTTAATAAGGCTATGCTTGTTGCTTCAATTGCCGATCTTGTTAAGGAAAAGAGAGTTGAGGGTATCACAAATATCTGGGACGAATCCGGTCGTAACGGTATGAAGATCGTTATCGAATGCCGCCGCGATGCAAATTGCCAGATCATCCTCAATCAGCTTTATAAATACAGCCAGCTTCAGGACACATGCGCTATGAATATGCTTGCCCTCACAAACGGCGAGCCTAAGGTGCTTGGTCTTAAAGATAT
>JAZQVW010000106.1:0-22172 GCA_045632025.1 Candidatus Avispirillum sp.
CCCCCTCAAAACCTCTTTGCACAGGATCATTTTCCTACCCCCCTTAGCGAGGGGATGGAAAATGATTTTCTGCGAAAAGGTTTGGGGAGGGTTTGGGAGAGACCTTTCCTTAAAAGGTCCTCCCAAGTATACCTACCCTACAAACCCCGTTGACAATTCTTCGGTATAATTGTATAATTAAGGTATAATATATAGGAGGATTTTGGCAATGAAAAAATCTTTGATATCAATCCTGCTGATCTCTGCAATGCTTTTAGGGCTGATCGTTATCCCTTCAAGCGCAACAACAAATCCTGCAGAGGGTTACACACATATTGACGCTGAATATGAGGACGCAGGTCTTTCTCTTTGGTTTGATTATGCCAGCGAAAAGAAGAAACAGAACGACGTAGCTCAGAGCGGAATGGAAACGTTCGTCGTTTATATGGCTAAAAACGAAATCGAGGATGCGCAGTTCTTCCTTGCTGCTGATTCTGCAAGAAACGGTCTCAGTGCATCTGTAACAGATTTTGTTGATGCAGAGGGCAACAAGATCTCAGCTGAGCTGTTCATCGAGTATTATCACGATGCGGCAAACCACGGAAGCATTCCCGATGCTATCCCCCCTCTTGATGCTTACGGTGCATTTGACGTTGATCCCGGTAAGAGCCAGGGCTTCCTTATTAAGCTGAAGACAACTATGGAAACCGTAGCAGGCGACTATAGCGCAACACTTAATATTTACGATGCCGACGGTCGCCAGATCAAAACGGCAACAGTTTTTGCCCACGTTTGGGACTTTGCTCTTTCTGAGGAAACAGCATCTTCTGTTTCAATGCACCTTAGCTATCATCTTTTAACCTCAAACGTTGATTCTTCTCTCACAGACGAGGAGCTTTACAAGAATTATTACGATTATCTGCTTGAAAACAGAATCTGTGCAACAAATCTGCCTTACAATCTGAACACAGTTGATGCGCAGCAGTATCTTGATAATCCCCGTGTTCGCTCCTATCAGTTTGCATCCAAGGGCGGATATACGGGTTATAATCTCTCAGCAGCTGAATGGAGAGGCGCGTATAACAGAAACTATAAGAACACCGACGGAACCCGTCTTGACAAGGGATATTATTTCTCAAACGTTGTAGACGCATATCTTCCTGCGCATCTTGAAGAGCTTCTGGCTAAATATAACGACCTTATGACTAACACTCTTCCCACGAACTATTACAACGTGAAGGATATCAACTTTATTTCTACTTATATCAACGATATTGACTACACTCTTCCTGACGGAACCGTTATCGACCAGATCGATTATTATGATGATTTCGTAAATCTCTGGTGCTCCAAGACCTTTGCTTACACAAGTGAGGAGGAGCTTAATACAGTTGAAGGCGCAAAGGTTCTTCAGCCTCTTAAGTGGAACGACGTTTACGGAACCTTCACAGAGAGAATGGCAAAGGAGAAGGCTGAGGGCGATAAGGTTTGGTGGTTCATCTCCTGGGACGTTGAGGCACCTTATATCAACTATTATATGCAGACAGACGGCGTTGCTCAGAGAATCCTCTTCTGGCAGCAGTTTGATTTCGGAGTTGAGGGCTTCCTCTATAACTTCTCTAACTACTGGTCAGGCGAATGCTCTGATCCCTATGCTTATAATATAACAAACTCCAGCTATCCCGATGCTCACGGCGAATCTATTCTCATTTACCCCGGCGACGTATACGGACTTGATACTCCTGTGGGAAGCCTTCGTGTTGAAGCTATGCGCGACGGTGTTGAGGACTATCAGATGATGTATATGCTTGAGGAGCTTTGGGGAGAAGGCGCCGCTGATAAGTATATTGATATGATGACAACCGGTGTTGTTACATATTCCACAGACGACAGCGAATACTACGATGCAAGAATCCAGCTTGGTAACGCTGTTGAAAGAGCAGCTCTCGGCGAGGAGCCCGAGGTTGAGCCTGAAGAGCCTGAGATCAACGTAGGTCGCGGCGACGTTTACGACGACGGCAAGATTGACGGCAAGGACATTTTCAGATTGAAGCTTATTGCAAAGAAGCTTATAACACCCACAGAAAAGGAAAAGGCTGCAGGAGATATAAACGGTGATGGCTCAGTAAATATCACAGACCTGTTCTATCTCAAAATGCGAATCCGAACCGGTAAGTGGACTATATAACTATATAAGAAAAACCACCGCGAATGCGGTGGTTTTTTGTGCGTAAGGGAGTTGTTTTTTATGGGTTGTGCGGTAAATTATCGTTTAATGGTATAACCCCGTAGGGACCGGCGTCCCCGACGGTCCGCAAACGAAGGATTTAGTCTTGCTATAATTGATAATAAGATTCAACCTATCAAATATTAAAATTTACATATGTTTGATATCGGACCGTCGAGGACGACGGTCCCTACAAATATCAAATAACGTTTTACCGCTAAATTATCGTTTATCGGCATAAAACAGGCAGAGACTAACATCTCTGCCTGTTTTGATAATTTGAACTTCTATGAACTATTCAAGCTCAAATGCGCCTGTGTAAAGCTGATAGTATTTGCCCTTCTGAGCGATAAGGTCCTCGTGGCTGCCGCGCTCAATGATACGTCCGTGATCAAGCACCATAATAACGTCGGAGTTGCGGACTGTTGAAAGTCTGTGGGCAATGACAAAAACTGTTCTGCCGTGCATCAGCGCGTCCATACCCTTTGAAACGATAGCCTCTGTTCTTGTATCAATAGAGGAGGTAGCCTCGTCAAGGATCATAACGGGCGGATCGGCAACAGCCGCTCTTGCAATGGAGATAAGCTGTCTCTGTCCCTGAGAAAGGTTTGCGCCGTTTCCTGTGAGGAGCGTGTTATATCCCTCGGGAAGACGTCTGATAAAGTCGTCAGCGCCTGCAAGAATTGCTGCCTTGATGCATTCCTCGTCGGATGCATTCAGGTTACCGTAGCGGATGTTGTCCATAACAGTTCCTGTAAAAAGGTTTGTTTCCTGAAGAACAAGGCCGAGAGAGCGGCGAAGATCGGACTTCTTTATTTTATTGATATTGATGCCGTCGTATCTTATCTTGCCGTCTGCAATATCGTAGAAACGGTTAATAAGATTTGTGATAGTTGTTTTACCTGCGCCCGTTGCGCCAACGAAGGCAACCTTTTGTCCGGGCTCGGCATAGAGGGTAATGTTGTGAAGAACGGTCTTATCCTCTGTGTAGCCGAAGTCAACGTCGTCAAGAACAACGTGTCCGCGAAGGAGCGTGTAGGTAACGCTGCCGTCTGCTGCGTGAGGATGCTTCCAAGCCCACATACCTGTATGCGCTTCTGTTTCGGTGATGTTGCCTGCGTCGTCAACTGTGCAGTTAACGAGAGTAACGTAGCCGTTGTCCTCTTCCTTTTCGCTGTCCATCAGCTCAAAAATACGCTCAGCGCCTGCCAGTGCCATTGCAACGTGGTTGATCTGCTGAGTGAAGGTGTTCACGTTTCCTGTGAACTGCTTTGTCATATTAAGGAAGGGAATAACGATATCTATTGTGAGAACTCCAAGTCCGCCTGCAATCAGAGTTCCGATGCTGAGATTGGGAACGTTTGAAAGAAGGAGAATACCGCCAACTGTTGCGATAACAACGTATAAAACGTTACCGATATTCATAACGATGGGGCCGAGGCAGTTTGCAAAGGCGTTTGCTCTGAAGCTGTCCTCAAAGAGTTGGTCATTGATTGCGTCAAACTCGCTTTTGCATTTTTCCTCGCGGCAGAACACCTTAACCACCTTCTGTCCGTTCATCATTTCCTGAATAAATCCCTCTGTTTTACCAAGAGCCTTCTGCTGGCGCATAAAGTATTTTGCGCTTCCGCCGCCAACTGTTTTGGAAACTGTGAACATCAGAACAACTCCGCAGAGGACAACGAGAGTCATCCAAATGCTGAAATAGAGCATAATGCCAAGAACGCAGACAACGATGATAGATGCCTGAAGAACGGAGGGCAGAGCCTGAGATATCAGCTGACGGATGGTGTCGATATCGTTTGTGTAATGGCTCATTATATCACCGTGCTGGTGGGTATCGAAATATTTGATGGGGAGATTCTGCATTTTTTCAAACATAGCGCAGCGGAGCTTGTTGAGAAAGCCCTGTGTGATATATGCCATAAGCTGAGTTTGAAGGGTGATCGCGATGATCGCAACAACGTATATCGCAATGAGGATAAAGATCTTGGGGAGGATCACCTGGGATGCTCCTGCCCAGTCGCCGCTTTCATACCAAAGCTGAATGTCGGCGATGATCTGCTGCTGGAAGATCGCGGGGATGGTTGCAACGATTGCGGCGAAAATGATGCAAACGAATGCAACGGGCATAAGAACGGGGTAGTAGCTAAAGAGCATTTTAATAACTCTTGCCAAGGCCTTGAAGTTCATTTTTCTGGGGGGACCCATAGGGCGCTTTCCGCCGGGGCCGCCGGGCATAGGCTGCTTCACTTCTCATCGCCTCCCTTCGTCTGCTGCTCGTAGATCTCCTTGTATATAAGGCTTGTGTTTATGAGTGTATCGTGTGTGCCCATATTTTCTATCTTACCGCCGTCAAGAACGATGATAAGGTCTGCATCCTCAACCGAGGATATTCTCTGAGCAATAATGATCTTTGTGGTTTCGGGGATATATTCCTTAAAGCCTCGGCGGATAAGCGCGTCGGTTTTAGTGTCAACGGCGCTTGTGGAGTCGTCAAGAATAAGGATCTTGGGCTTTTTAAGAAGAGCTCTTGCAATGCAGAGTCGCTGCTTCTGTCCGCCTGAAACGTTTGTCCCGCCCTGTTCGATATAGGTGTCATATCCCTCGGGGAAGCTTTCAACGAAGTCGTGAGCCTCAGCAAGCTTGCAGGCTGTGATGATCTCCTCGTCAGTTGCATTCTCATTACCCCAACGGAGGTTTTCCTTTATTGTGCCGGAGAAGAGAAGATTCTTCTGAAGCACCATTGCAACGCCTCGGCGAAGGCTTTCAATATCGTAGTCGCGAACGTCAACTCCGCCAACCTTGATGCTGCCCTCTGTAACGTCGTAAAGTCGGGGAATAAGCTGAACGAGGGAGGATTTTCCCGAGCCTGTTCCGCCGATGATACCAACCGTCATACCGGATTTGATATTAACGCTTATATTGGAGAGGGAATAGCGCTCTGCGCCCTCGAAATATTTGAAGCTAACGTTGTCAAACGTGATGCTTCCGTCTGCAACCGCTGTAACGGGGGATTCGGGATTGTGGAGAGTGGGAACCTCGTCAAGCACCTCGCAGATACGCTTCATAGACTCGATAGACATTGTGAGCATAACGTAGATCATGGAAACCATCATCAGTGACATAAGGATCTGCATGCCGTATGTGAGCATTGCAGAGATCTGACCGATATCGATCAGCTGACCCTGATACTGGATGGTGAGCTTGGAGCCAACCACAAGGATGAAGATCATATTGAAATACATGCAGAACTGCATAATAGGTGTGTTGAATGCAACGATACGCTCTGCCTTTGTGAAGTCGCCGCAGATGTCCTCTGCCGCGCTGTTGAACTTTTCCTTCTCATGCGCTTCTCTGGAAAAGCCCTTAACAACTCTCATTGCGCGAACGTTTTCTTCAACGGACTCGTTAAGTCTGTCGTATTTCTTGAACACTCTGCGGAATGCGGGCATAGCGTGGCGGCTTATCATAAGGAGACCGAAGATAAGCACGGGAACAACGATAACGAAGGTGAAGGCCAGCTTGCCGCCCATAATGAACGCCATTATGATAGCGAAGATAAACATAAAGGGGCTGCGAACCGCGATTCTGATAAGCATCATATAAGCCATCTGAGTGTTTGTGATGTCAGTTGTAAGTCTTGTAACAAGAGAGGATGTTGAGAACTTATCAATGTTTGTGAAGGAATAGGTCTGGATACGGCTGAAGATATCGTGGCGCAGATTTCTTGCAAAGCCTGATGCGGCCTTGGCGCTTGTGTATCCTGCAACGCCGCCGCAGGTGAGAGAGAGGAGCGCCATAACAACAAGGACAGCGCCCGTTGCGATTACACGGCTGATTTCTTCTCCCGATTTGATTCTGTTAACAAGGTCTGCGGTTATAAAGGGAATAAGACATTCGATTATAACCTCGCCTATCATAAACAGGATCGTGATGATAGAGGGCAGCTTGAATTCTCTGATGCTGCCTGCTAATTTTTTTATCATGATCAGATAGATCTCCTTTCCAATGGGTTATTGCTCAAGTGCATTTTTAAGATTAGCTTTTATTTTTCCTGTAAGAACGTAGAAGGTCTTGATATCCTCGTCAGTGAGTCCGTTCTGGATGATTGCCTCAAGCATCTCGCAGTCGTCAACCATAAGGTTGTGAAGCTCTTTTGCCTTTTCTGTCATAGTGATCTTTTTAAGGCGCGCATCTCCGCGAACGCTTTTTCGCTCAATAAGCCCCTTCTGCTCCATCAGGGTCAAAACCTTTGAAACAGTTGAACGGGTGATGCAGAATTTTTTCTCAATATCCTTTTGGTAAATATCACGGCCTTCTGCCTCTGCCTCAGCAAGGAAACGAAGTATCCAGCCGTTAGAGCCTGTAGCATCGTCAACCTTTTCCTTGCCTCCGCGCTTATCTATGATTCGCATGGCAAGGTTGCTCAGTATTCTGAGCTCAAGGCCGACCGTAGTTTCCTGCGGCTCCTCCAACGGAGGTAGTGGTGGCTTTCTCATATGTCCTCCTTTTTTTTGTTTTATATCCAACAGTTTGAGCTGACACTATTGTATCACTAACGCTGTATAGCTTCAAGGAGTTTCTTTGCATTTTAACAATAATTTAATATGTGTTCAACTTTCAACCGTACCATGCATATATTTATTGTGTCGGATAAATTTGGTGGGAGGGTTAGAGGGTGAAAAACAGTGAAAGGAGCAGGCATATTGCTGCTATATGTGCATTTTCCGTAGCTTTATGCTTGTGTGCGATGTGCTTTCAGGTAAATGGACGTAATAGTTATGCAGTTGCAGAAAATAAATGCATAAACGGTGCAATTTATGCAAATGCAGAAGTTTTGAATAACTTGACAATAAAGGAGAAAATAGAGCAGGACAGCTCCCTTTGGGGCAGACTTGCAAGAGCTTTATGGGATATATTTGAGCCTTGGTCTCCCTGATAATCGTAACGTTACTGATCTTTTCGTCGGGAGATCCGCAGGCCCTTCTGTCAGCGGCTCTTTCACACGAGGCAGGACATATATTGGCGGCGTTGCTTTTGGCTGGGGAGCTTCCGAGAGTGAGCTTCAGCATTGCAGGTGTGCGGCTTTCTTATATAGGACTTAGCAGTCCGTCTCAGCAAATAGCCGTTAGCGCCGCAGGTCCTCTTACCAGTATTTTGCTTGGGCTGATATTTTATAAAAAGGGAAGCCTTGCGCTTTTTTCGCTTGCCCTTGGGGCAGTCAATCTGTTGCCCGTGTCCTGCCTTGACGGAGGAGTAATGCTTCGGGCGGCAATGGACAGCATTTGCCTGCCGCAGCGTTCGCTTTTAATATGCAGGGTAGTGTCGGCGATGGCAACAGCTGTAGTATTTGTTTTCAATTGTGCGGTCCAGCTTAAAGCAGGAGCAAATATCTCGCTGGCCGTTTTAAGCGTGTATCTGATCTATTGTGCTTTTATTGATATGTAAGATTTCAAGCGGATAAAGGATGATTTACGCACCCAAGCCTTCCCTCTGGAAGGGAAGGTGGCTGAGCGTAAGCGAAGTCGGATGAGATGTGTATAAAGGGATTATGTTTGCTTCATATTCGTCACTGCATTGAAGGATTCAGACTTTAATTTTTCATCTCATCAGTCAGCTATCGCTGACAGCTTCCCTTCCATAAGGGAAGCCTAATACGCTAAACCATAATTTATATAAACAAAGGAGAAGATATGGCAACACAGACCTATGAAGGAGAGGGAAGGCTTATAGTCCGCGTCTCGGGCGGAAACGGAGCTTTTCCCATAGAGGGAGCAGTTGTAAACATTTCGGGACGAAACGGGAACGAAGAGGGAACGGGAATAATCTATTCTCTTCGCACGGATGAAAGCGGGCTGACGGAAACCGTTATATTACCCGCGCCCTCGGGAAGTCTTTCGTTGTCTCCCGCCTCAGGCGTTCAGCCCTATTCCGTATATGACATAACGGTTTCCAAGAACGGATATCTTGATAGCGAAAATGCAGGGGTTCAGATATTTGATAACGTGACAGCCATTCAGAATTTTGATATGATCCCCCTGCAGGCAAGACAGGGCGGATATAGGACCAATTCACTTCTGCCGCCCCATTCCGGCGAAAATACACAGCTTAATGAAACGGAGGAAACAGGCCTGTGAACGATCAGAATCTTCCCTTTATACCTGAAACCATAACGGTGCATCTCGGGTCTCCCGACAGCGATGCCCAAAACGTAACGGTGCCCTTTGCTGATTATATTAAAAACGTAGCCTCAAGCGAAATATATCCAACCTGGCCGGAGGCGTCTCTTCGCGCCAACATTCTGGCACAGATAAGCTTTGCCCTCAACCGGATATATACGGAGTATTATCGCTCCCGAGGCTATTCTTTTGATATAACCAACTCAACTGCTATAGACCAGTCTTATGTTGACGGCCGCGATATATTTGAAAATATAAGTCGAATCGTTGACGAGATATTTGATAATTACATAACTCGCGGAGAGGGAGTTGAGCCAATATTCGCTCTTTATTGCAACGGAACCACCACCACGTGCGAGGGACTTAGTCAATGGGGAAGCGTTGAGCTGGCAAATGCAGGGCTGGGCGCATTTGAGATATTGCAGAATTATTACGGCAATAATATCAGTCTTGTAACGGATGCTCCCGTGCAGGGAATAAGAGAATCCTATCCCGGTGCTCCTCTTTCCTTTGGCTCGGCGGGTGAGCCTGTCAGAAGCATTCAGATAAAGCTCAATCGCATTTCTAAAAATTATCCTGCCATTCCAAAGATACCCTTTCCCGACGGAAGCTTTCAGGTGGAAACAGAGAGAGCTGTAAGAGCCTTTCAGGAGATTTTCAGCCTTGCGCCCGACGGAATAGTTGGCAGAGCAACGTGGAATGCCATCAACAGAATATATGCGGGAGTTAAAAGCTTGTCCGATATAAATTCCGAGGGAATTCCCCCGGAGGATATAACTACGTTTTTCGGAGATGCACTTGAGGAGGGGGACGAGGGCGTTGCGGTAAGGGAGTTGCAGTATCTTCTTCTCTTTATATCTGCTTTCAATAACCAGATACCGCCTGTAATAGTTAACGGGATCTTTGCCTCAGAGACAAGGGATGCTGTCATTGCCTTTCAGCGATTTTACGGACTTTCTCAAACGGGCAGAGTGGATTTTGAAACCTGGGAGCAGATATACGATAGTTACGTGGGCATTCTTGAAACTCTGCCGGAGGGATATTTCTCTCCCGTAACTGAGCCGTACGGAGGGATCCCGCTTCGCCTTGGAAGCGAGGGCGAGGAGGTTTCAAGGATACAGGACTATCTGAATTATATATCAAATACGTATACGGAGATACCTAAGGTCACGGTGGATGGGATATTTGGCCCTGCAACGCAGGCGGCCGTTCTTGCTTACCAAAGCCTTTTCGGCCTTGAGCCAACCAGTATAGTTGCGGCATCAACGTATAATTCAATTGCAGATACATACAGAGTGCTTCGCGAGGGAAATCAATCCAGCGGAATGCAGTATTCGGGTGATCTGCCCATAGAGTGATAATATAAGAAAGGATAAAATATATGGCATATACGGATATCAGCGACGGACTTGAAATAACAAAGAGACTGCAGGCAATGCTTCGGGCTCTTTCAAGGTGGACGGACGATCCTACATTGAACGTTGCAATGAGCGGTCAGTACGATGAGGGAACGAGAGCGGCTGTAACTCATTTTCAGCGGAAATATTTCCTGCCTCCAACGGGTGACGTTAATTTTGATACGTGGGATTCTATATCACAGCTGTATCGAACCTATGAGAATATTTATGGGCATACGGAGGGGATATATCCTTTTCCCACCTCCCCCGAATTTATCGTGATGCCGGGGGAGCGAAGCAATCTTGTTTACGTTATTCAGATAATGCTGAACGAGCTGGGACGCAATTACGATAGCTATGGCTTTTTGCCACTGAATGGCAGATACGATATTGCAATGACACGCTCGATTGAGGAATTTCAATCTGCCCACGGTATAAAGACCAGCGGCGTAGTGGACAGGATCACCTGGAACCGTATGGCGGAGGAATATAACTCGCTTGTGCGAACGAATGAATGAGACCGTATAACGCCTTTGCCCCCTTGATATTTTGCGGAGACTGTGGTATACTGAATGTAATAACAAGGATAGAAATATAACGAAAGGTGTTATTTGTTATGAAAATCGGTGTACTCGGAGCAGGCACCTGGGGCATGGCCCTCAGCGCATTGCTTGCTAAAAACGGACACGACGTGATGGTTTGGTCTGCAATAGGTGCAGAAATAGACCTTCTTAAAAGCACGAACACTCATAAAAATCTGCCCGGCGTAATTTTTTCAGATGAGATCAATTATACAAAGAATATAGAAGATGCCTGCCGTAAAATGGAGCTTGTTCTCTTTGTTGTTCCCTCAGAGTTTATCAGAGCAACAGCGGCTAAGGCTGCTCCTTATCTTGAGGATGGAGTTATCGTAGTCAATGCCTCAAAGGGTATTGAAAAGGAAACTCTCAAGACAATGACAGAGGTTATAGCTGATGAGCTTTGGAAGGCAAACGACGGTCTTCAGTATAAGCTTGTTGCCCTCTCAGGCCCCACACATGCGGAGGAGGTTGCAAGAGGCCTTCCCACCTCCATCGTTTCTGCCTGTGAGGACGAGGAAACGTCTCTTAAGGTTGCAAACGTTTTCCTTAATTCTTGTATGAGAGTTTATACCAATAACGACGTAACAGGCGTTGAGATATGCGGAGCTCTTAAGAACATTATGGCTATCGGCGCGGGAATCGCGCGCGGAATGGGTTATGGAGATAATGCGAAGGCAATGCTGATGACGCGAGGCGTTTCCGAAATGACAAGGATCGGCCTTGCAATGGGATGCCGCCGCAGAACCTTTATGGGTCTTGCAGGAATCGGAGACCTTATCGTAACCTGCACGTCAGTTCATAGCCGTAATAACCGTTGCGGTGAGCTTATTGGCCGCGGTATGAAATATGATGAAGCGGTTAAGGAGATAGGAATGGTTGTTGAAGGATACCACGCCCTTGAAGCCGCTATCGCGCTTGCAAAGAAATACGAGGTTGAAATGCCTATTACAGAAGCGGTATATGCAATCATTAAAAATGGTGTAACACCTGATGAGGCAATGCATAAGCTTATGTCCCGCGATATCAAAAACGAGCTTGACACATAAATAAATAAAAAAGCACCCGAAAGGGTGCTTTTTTATTGTAAACTAATTATTGAGAACGATCTCAATACGGAGGTGAGTTGCTATTTGGATAGTTCAATTTTCATTTTCAAAAGGTCCTTTGCGTTAATGACCTTGTCGCTGTTCATATCTGCGTGGAAAACGCTGATGTCCTCATCTGAGAAAATATCAACAAAATACTTTTTCAGGCAGAGTGCATCTGCCGAGGTCAGCTCGCCGTCGCAGTCCGCATCTCCCATTTTTGTGAGGAGAGCGTCGATATACGTTATATCCTCAGAGCCGTCAATTACAAAGTTGTAAGAAATGGTGACGCAGTTCTTCTGGATAAACTCTATGGTGTAATTTCCCTTTGGAAGCTCTATGAATGTGTAGGTGCCACTCTTTTTCAGCGTTGATGAGTCAATGGCTTTCTTGAATCCCTCTCTGTAGAGATTAACGGTGACGGTATTCCTTACGCCGTTGTCGGACATAGCGGAGGTAACGTAGCCGTCAACGTCGTAGCGTTCAAGCTCGTAATCATAGAAGTTGTACATCTTCACGTTGTCCATTTTTATCTGAGTGTTTATGAACCACCAGATCAAAAGGCAACCATCTTTAAGAGTCCAGTAGCCATCGTATCTGAAATATTTATTTTGAACGTTAAATATCTGCTCGTCGTTAATGTAAAGGCGAACGGTACAGCTTTCATTGTCGTATTGGAATTTCCAATTGTACCAGGTGTTCTTTTCCAGATTGTAGGGCGCCTTGAAAAGAGGCTCAAGATCATAATTAGATGAGTTTCTTATAACGAAGGCTTGCTCTTCAAAATTATATCCGCAGTAGTACTCGTAGGTGGATTCTCCGCCGAACCAGTTGCCAAGCTCAGATATTCTGTTTGGTTCTGCTATATCTGTGCTTGTGTACATAACGTCAAATTCAAAGGTATATGAGAGGGGAACTCGGAATTTCTCGTAGGAGGATATTGCCGTATCTATGTAGTATTGTTCTATTGGGTCAACCCCCGCCACGTGTTTGTTACCGTTTGCATCAACGTAGGTTTTAAGAACTCGGTCAAAATTAAGAACGTTTTCGTGCTCGCCGCCAACGTTAATAATAGTTCCCTGATAAAGGTCCGGCGATCCCCATAGATCCATATGGTATTCCTTGTCATAAGTCAGCGACGTAAGGCTTTCAACGTTGAGCAAAGGATCAATATGCTCAGTATCTCCTGTGCCGTAGTCGTAGAGTATGCAGTCAAATTCAGTTTTTTGGCTGGGCACGTCAAGAATTGAGGGGTCGTAGGTCTTGTAGGGGCTTGTCTTGACCTTATTACCTGATAGAACTACCTTGTTTGAGCCTGCGCCCTGGAAGAATAAGCCAAGATAGTTTGCATTAAGACCTGTTCCCCAGGCAAGGAAGGAGCGCGCAGCAGCAGATCCGTATGCCGTATCGATAATACCAAGAGACATTCCAAGCTCATAGCCGATGCCGCCGTAGGGAGCGCGGAGAGAGCTATACTTTTTATATTGCAGTGTGTAGGGCTTTTTCTGCTCGTCTGTCAGAGTGTTATATATGGGAACGAGATCGTTCTCAAAAATATATTTCCAAGGCATGGCGATCTCGTAGGTCGTATATCCTGCCATGGAATTAGGACTGTAGTTTATAGGGTCGGTATCGTATTCCTCGGAGGGCGCAACAACGGCAAGTGCCTCGCCGAATACGGGGCTTCCGTCCTTTAAAAGTCCTTTGTTATGAGTCAGCTCATAAACTTCTGTGTAGCCGCCGTTAATGCCTGTGTAGCCAACAACAAATTCGGGAATGTTTTCCTCATCGGACCAGGTTCCGGAGGTGGAGTAATTATATTCTCTTGAACCGTCGGGATCCACTCTGAATATAAAGGAGTCTCCCTGGTAAGTTTTGTTCTCGTTTGATTTGAGAGAATGCCCGTTGTGATCGTCAACAAGAGCGGCAACGTAGAAATAGTCTTCGTCCCATCTGAGCCAAACCAATGCGTCTATTTTATCGTCCTTGGAGTACGTGTAAAGCTGTGCATTGAATGGATATCCGCTCAGTCCCTTTAAGGTATTGCTGTGTAATTCAAGGGTGCGAACACCCCATTCTTCAGCTGATACGTATCCGTCAAGGGTGGGAGCTTCCTCAAAATAAAGAGCCTCAACGTTGTCAACGCCCTTTAAGTTGGTGGCGCCGTTCCAGGTGTATTGGCCCGACCAAAGAGCATCACCATCAACTGCCATTGAGGGAATGCAGATGGTGCCGAGAAGGCACGCTGCGATAAGTAAGATAGAAATAAGTCTTTTCATAGCCAAAGTTCCTTTTTTTACGTTCTATAATATTTATGTTGCAAAAACGGAATAGTTTCAGTTATAATAAAGAAAATTTGAAAAAAGGAGAGATCATAGCTATGGATAAAAAATTAAGCGCAGCTGACAGAGAATTTATCCTGTCGCTTTATAATAGTTATGAGCGCCTTCTGAAAAATACCATTGCAAGATGTCTGGGCGAAGCCCATTTGCAGGACGTTGAGGACGTTTTGATGGACGTTGTTTACATAAGCTGCTCAAGGGTTGACGTGTTGAAAAATTCATCAAACCCTGCAGGCTGGCTTGTGAACACTGCAAAATTCGTCTGTAAAAACAGGATGCGCAGATTTTCAACAGAGCAAAGGTATACGGAAGGCTTGGCTGAGGATAACGACGTGCCGTATGAATCCTTCGAGGAGTCCCTTGTGGATGATATGGCTTTTGAAGAGTGGATTCAGAATGGAGCCGTTGAGTCGGTAAAGGGGCTTTTGTCCAAAAGGGAGCAGGAGCTTTACAGACTTAGATTTGTCGAAAAGCGAACAATGAGCGAAATTTCCGATATGCAGAAGCGTAGCGTGGGCAGCGTCAAGGTTGCCGTGTGCCGACTTAAAAAGCATATAGCGGAGATAGTTTGCAATAGAGATTTTGAAAATTCAGAGAAAGGAGGCGGCAATAAGGATGAGAAGTGCTAAGGAATTAAAGACTCTTATTGAAAGCGGAGAGATAAATGTAAAAGAGCTTTCAAGAGAAGAATTAAATGCTTTGATTGATGAAATACTTAATAATTTCAATGCTGAAAGTGCGTTTGAGGCAGAGCTTCTTGATAAATGCTACGAGGCTCTTGAAGCATCCGACATTATCAGTAGCGATAGATATAATAAAATAACCGAAGAAATAGTTGACTCATATAATGAAAAACATATTGTGCCTCCGAGAAAGAAGAGAATGATAGCTCTCATTGCTGCGGCAATAGCTATGATCGTAAGCCTTGGCGGATGCAGACTTTTGGATTTTTCCGCTATAGGAATGGGCAAGGAGCTTATTGAGAATATCAAGGAGCAGAACGTTGTCAGTCACGGCAATTCCGATCTTGTCTGGACAGACGGAACAAGATCATATAGCAGTGTCGAAGAGCTGATAAAGGAAGAAAATTTAACAGAGCTGATATATTTGAAAAATCTTCCCGAAGGGTTTGAGCTGACGCTTGCGCAGTACGTTGAGCTTGGTGAACAGGATAGTATAATCTTCAATTATAAATGTAATGATAAAACAATATTTATCAACGTCATAAGAAATTATACTCAAATTTTCCCGGCAGATGTCTTTGATGAGATCTATACAGCCTATGGAATAGAGTTTGGATATAATATAAATAATCCCGAGGGAGCAAACGGAGTTTTTTGGAATTACGGCAACGATACGTATTCAGTTACGATAGTTCCTTCAGATGAAGATCTGATCAGACTTGTGGCGAGATCCTTTGCGCCCTATTCTCCCGATGGAGAATAATCAAAAGCAAATAAAAAAGCACCCGAAAGGGTGCTTTTTTAGTTTTTCAACATTTATGGGGGAAGGTGTCAGCTGTATGCTGACGGATAAGGGGAAAATAATGAGTATGTTAAGAGCGGACGACCAAAGGTCGCCCCTACGGGTCAGCCAACAGTTAAGTCTATCTCGTAGGGGCGTTCTTTGAACGCCCGTTTGAAAATGTATGATTACATTTCGTGTGGGAAGATGATATTTTCCCCTACAATGGTTTGATCGCTAGACCATAATTCATCATCCATCACAGCGAAAAAGCTGCATCTCAAGAGATGCAGCTTTCCTATTAACTTAATTAAAAGAACGTAAGCTGATTTGTCTGTGACATACCTTTGAGAACGCCGTTTACTTCAAGGCATTCGATAACGGATTTGGAAAGCTTTGCCGCATTTTTAAGATCCTCGATACAGAAGATATCCTCGGTGTCGCGGGCGTGCATAATATTTTCTGCCGCCGTATCGCCAAGGCCTGCGATGGAGTTAAAGGGAAGTCGGATTCCATCGGGCTCGGGGATAAACTTTCTTGCGTGAGATTTCTTTAAGTCAACGGGCAGGAAGCGGTTTCCGCGCACCAGGCATTCGTTTACGAGCTGGAGAGCTGATGCTGTTTCCTTATCCTTTGCTGTTGCGTCACGTCCCATGGCTTCAATTTCTTCCATTTTTGCTTTAACGGAGGGTCTGCCGCCAACAACCACGTCGGCTTCAACGCCGCCGGGAGCTGCTGTGAAATATGCCGCGTAGAACTCCTTGGGATAGTAGATCTTATACCAACCGAGGCGCAGTGCGTCAATAACGTAGGCTGCCGCGTGGGCTTTAGGGAACATGTATTTGATTCGCTTACAGGACTCGATATACCAATCGGGAACGCCTGCCGCAACCATTGCTTCCTCGTATTCGGGCTTAAGTCCCTTACCCTTTCGAACGTCCTCCATTATCTTAAAGGACATAGCCTTGTCCATATCGTGTCGCTGAATGAGATAGAGCATAATATCATCGCGACATCCGATAACGTCGGAAATGGTGCAGGTGCCGCTCTGAATAAGCTCGTCCGCGTTACCAAGCCAAACGCCCGTGCCGTGAGTCAGTCCCGAGATCTGCAGAAGGTCGGAGAAGTTTTTCGGCTGAGCCTGAATAAGAACTCCTCGAACGAACTTTGTGTTCATTTCGGGCAGGCCAAGTGTTCCCGTATCAACTCCAAGAAGGTCTTCCTTTGTAACTCCAAGAGGAGCGGGAGTTGTGAAGAGCTGATAGAGCTTGGGGTCACTGAGGTTACAGTCAAGCACGTTTGTGTTTGTGTATTCCTCAAGGCGCTTATACTTGGTGGGAATAACGTGTCCGAGAATATCAAGTTGCAGGATAGTATCGTGAAGATATTTAAACTCGAAGTGTGTTGTAACAGTTTCTGAGTTGGGGTCGTCGGCAGGGTGCTGAACGGGGCAGAAATCGTATATCTCATATTCCTGAGGAACAACGATGATACCGCCGGGATGCTGACCCGTTGTTCTCTTAACGCCAACGCAGCCTGCGATAAAGCGTTCCATTTCAGCTCTGCAAACCGAGATGCCCTTGCCCTCAAGGTATTTAGCAACGAGACCGAATGCTGTCTTTTCAGCCAGCGTACCGATAGTTCCTGCGCGGAAGGCATGTCCCTTACCGAAGAGGACTTCGGTATATTTATGGGCGTCACTCTGAACGTCGCCCGAGAAGTTAAGGTCGATATCGGGAACCTTATCTCCGTAGAATCCAAGGAAGGTCTCGAAGGGGATATCGTGTCCGTCGCGGACCATATCGGGCTTGCCGCATTTGGGGCAGTCCTTGGGGGACAGGTCAAAGCCGGACTTAACGTCGCCCGATTCGTGCCACTCGCTGTATTTACATTCGGGGTTAGTGCAGCGGTAATGAGGGGGCAGGGAGTTAACCTTTGTGATACCGCCCATCATCGCCGCAAAGGACGAACCAACGGAACCACGGGAGCCAACCTGATATCCCTTTTCCTCGCTGTTTTCAACAAGTCGGCGCGCGATAACGTACATAACTGCAAAGCCGTTTTTGATAATAGCATCAAGCTCTCGCTTCAGTCTGCTTTCAACCTGGACGGGGAGAGGATCGCCGAACATTTCTTTTGCCAGCTTATAGCAGTTTTCAGTCAGCTCCTCCTCGCATCCTTCAATATGAGGGTCATATTTTCCGTCGGGGATGGGCTTGATCTTTTCAACCATATCGGCAATAAGATTTGTGTTTGTAACAACGACCTCGTATGCCTTTTCCTCTCCAAGATAGGAGAACTCCTCAAGCATTTCCTCAGTTGTTCTGAAATAGAGCTGATGAGGTCTGTCGCCATCGGAGAATTTTGAAGCCAGGAGGATTCTTCTGTAGATATCGTCCTCGGGGTCAAGATAGTGAGCATCGCAGGTTGCGCAAACGGGCTTGCCAAGCTTTTCTCCAAGGGCAACTACCTTGCGGTTAAGCTCCTTCAGCGCTTCAACGTCGGGAACAAGGCCCTTATCTATCATAAAGGTATTGTTTGCAATAGGCTGAATTTCAAGATAGTCGTAGAATGAGGCTATCTCGTCAATTTCCGCCTGAGGCTTATTTTCAAGGATCGCGGTAAAGAGCTCTCCTGCCTCGCAGGCAGAACCGATGATAAGTCCCTCGCGAAGCTCCATAAGTCTTGTTTTGGGGATTCGCGGAACCTTTTTGTAGTATGTAAGATATGAATCGGAAATAAGCTTGTAGAGGTTTTTAAGTCCCACAAGATTTTTCGCGATAATAATCTGGTGATATGAGCGGAGCTTCAAAGGGTCAGCCTTTTCGCTCATTGCGCGCTCCATCTGCTCAAAGTCTGTGATGCCCTCGTCGCGAAGCTTATCCAGCATTTTAAAGAAAATAAGCGCAAGCATTTCAGAGTCGTCAGATGCTCTGTGGTGATTAAACTCACCAAGATCAAAATATTTTGCAAGCACGTCAAGCTTGTGCTTTTTCAATTCGGGGTTAACGTATCTTGACATAGAAACCGTATCAAGATAAGAATTTTCAAAGGGCATGCCGCATTCGTCTGCCGCCGCCTTGATAAAGCCTGTGTCAAAGCCTGCGTTATGGGCGATGAGAAGTCTGTCGCCGACAAAATCAAAGAAGCTACGAAGCGCCTCGTTGATTTTGGGAGCGCCCTTCACCATTTCGTCTGTGATTCCCGTCAGCTCCACGATGTTTTCGGGGATGGGACACTCGGGGTCAACGAAGGTGTTGAAGATTTCAAGCACCTCTCCGCCCTTCACCTTAACGGCGCCGATTTCAGTAATCCGGCAATGGTGGGGGTTAAGACCTGTTGTTTCAAGGTCGAAAACGATAAACTCCTCGTCAAAGCCGATTTTGGAGTTTCCGTAAAGGGCTCTGGCTGTGTCGTCAACGAAATAGGCCTCCATTCCGTAGATGACCTTGAAATCCTCCATTCCGTTTGAGGCAAGCATAGCTGTGGGGAATCCCTGAGCGTTGCCGTGGTCGGTTATGGCAACGGCCTTGTGGCCGAAGGAGGACGCCATAGAAACTATTTCTTTAGGAAGGGCAATCGCGTCGTTTGCGGAAAGGTTGGAGTGCATATGCAATTCAACTCTCTTTACGGGCGCGTTGTCCTGTCTTATTATTCTCTTTATTTTTTTCAGGCTTTTCAGCATAATATTATATTCGCCCATTTTATCCTGGCGAACAGAGCCGATTGCGGCAACGGGAGTTCCGCTCTTCATGCTCTTAACAAAGCCTTCTGCGCTTTCCGCAGGCATCTGGAACTTAAGGAAAACGGAGCTGTCCTTATCTGTGATACCGATGGAGATGCCCATATTATCGCTTCCGCGAAGCTCCTGTGCCGTAGCGTTGAAGATGATTCCGAGAGCAACACAGCTCTTCATAGGGTGGTTTATGGCGCGGAGTGCTGTGGGCTCGCTTGCATCAAAATCGTCGTCTCCCCAGAGAAGAGAGCCGCCCTCAATATTGAAGGTGAGCTTACCGGACTTGATAACGTTTTCGGAGATGTGTTCAACCGTGTCGCTGCCCTCAAAGAGAGAAGCGATCCTTTCGTACTTAGGACCCGCGGCTTCTGCTGCTGCCGCCTTCTGAGCCGCCATCTGAGCCTCATATGCGGCTCTCTGGTTTGCGGCGTTTTCCTGATACTGACGGATAAACTCCGCCTGCTTTTCAAGATATTCGTTGCGATATTTTTCGTATTCGTCGCTCTGCTTAATTTCAACCTCGTAGTTAAGGCCGAATTCGCTGCGGATGATACCGCTTATGATATCGCCCGCCTTGCCCATATCAAGCAGTGCAACTCCGCCCTCCGAATAGTTGATGGAGATGGTGATAACACCGTCTGCAATAGTTGTTTTGCAATTGTCGAAGAAGCCGTTTGTAACAGCGCCGATTCTTCTTGCCTCTGTGTAAACGGAGGGCATATAATCGGGTGTGAACAGCTCTGCGGGATACTGAGGAAGGAGCTTTACGCTCTGCAATTCATACACCTGAGCGATGGATTCCTCAAGCGCGTAAAGGGTTTTCTTAGGAACGATGAAGGGAAGAGAAAATGCAACCTGATACATTTTCTTTTCGCGGTCGCCTGAAAGCACAGCATTTTCGGCATTTGCAAAAATCTTTTCGCCAAGAGCATCTGTGGGCACAAATCTTCCGAATATTGTTTTAAGTGTTCTTGTTGTTGCCATGGTGCTGTCCTTTCTTTAAATTTATATAAAAGTTAAGATCATTCGTTGATGATTCTGTCAATCTCAGCGAGGAGTGCGGGAATAACGTCGGCTTCCTCAACTCGGCGAACTGTTTCACCGTGTCTGAAGAGCATAGCGCAGCCGTCGCCGCCTGCGATACCGAAGTCAGCCTCTCTTGCTTCTCCCGGGCCGTTAACAACACAGCCCATTATAGCGCAGGTGATCTTCTTGCCCCTTGTGTCAATTCCTTCGATTGCTTCGCGGAATTGCTTTGAAAGGGAAATAAGATCTATTTTTGTTCTGCCGCAGGTGGGGCAGGAGATAATATCGATGCCGCCATCGCGAAGTCCGAGAGATGCAAGAATTTCCTTGCCTGCGATGACCTCGCGCTTGGGGTCAGCTGTGAGAGAAACTCTCAGCGTGTCGCCGATTCCCTGAGAGAGAACACTTCCGATACCGATGGAATTTTTGATAAGGCCTGAGTATTCATCGCCCGCCTCTGTTACACCGAGGTGGATGGGGTAGTCGGAATTTTTGCTAACCAGCTGGCAAGCCTTGATCATTCTGTCAATGTGGGAGGATTTGATGGAGATAACAACGTCGGAGAATCCGAAGCCCTCAAGCATATCAGCCTGAGTCAGCGCGCTTTCTGCGAGGGCCTCAGCTGTGGGACCGCCGTATTTCTGAAGAAGCCCTTTTTCAAGGCTTCCTCCGTTAACTCCGATTCGAATGGGCACACCTGCCGCCTTGCAGGCGCGAGCCACCTCTTCAACCTTCCATGCCTCGCCGATGTTGCCGGGGTTGATTCTTATTTTGTCAGCTCCCGCGCGGATAGCGGCAAGAGCTATTTTGTAGTCAAAGTGGATATCGGCAACCATGGGGATGGTAACGCCTCTTTTTTTAGCAAGGGTGAAAACCTCTGTTGCGGCCTCGTTGGGAGCGGCCGCGCGGATAATATCGCATCCTGCCTTCTGGAGGGAGAGCATCTGGCCTGCAGTTGCCTCAAGGTCTTCAGCAGGAGTGTTTGTCATAGACTGAACGGAGATGGGAGAGTTGCCGCCGATATAGATATTACCAACCTGAATTTTCTTAGTAAGCTTTCTTTCCATTGTTTGATCCCTTTCTTAAATCAGCCGAAAAGTCCGATAACGTCTTTAACTGAAACGAACAGCATAAACAGCATAAGGAGAACGATTCCTGCAAGGTGAACGTAGCCCTCAAGCTCGGGCTTGATGGGCTTGCGGCGGATGCCCTCTATAATAAGGAACACCAGTCGGCCGCCGTCAAGAGCGGGGAGGGGCAAAAGATTCATAACTCCAAGGTTCATGCTGATAACAACCGAGAGATAGATAAAGGTGCTTGAGCCTGTTTTAACGTCCGTATCGATAGCGTCTGTCAGCGCCTCTGTTACGCCAACGGGGCCTGAAACAGCTTCCATTCCGTATCTGCCGGAAACAAGGTCAATGAGAGATTCCCATATCATTGTAACGGTGTAGGTTGAGCGATAGTATGCGTGCTTTAAGAGAATGGGGAGCGTGTAGCTATCCTTATTGATTCCGTATATCTTAAAGTCCATCATAGCAAAGCTTGCGCCCTCAAGCTCTTCAACGGAATACTTAATATCCTCAAGGATGATCTTTTCGCCGTTTCTTATAACTGTCAGATCAACGGGTTCAATTCCGCGGCGCATTATCTGATATGAAAGCTCATCGCCGATGTGGACCTTTACTCCGTCAACCGCAACGACTGTATCATCAACTCTGAGACCTGCCTCGTAAGAAGCGCTGCCCTCGGCAACCTCGCCGACGGTTGTTGAGAGAAGGTAATCGCTTCCGAAAACAAGAATGGACATAACAAGGATACCGACGATAATATTGGTTGCCGCGCCTGCAACAACGATGATGATCCTCTGCCAAACTGGCTTTTTATTGAAGGCGTTGGGGTCGTCAGATTCCTCATCCTCGCCCTCCATGCTTACAAAGCCGCCTATGGGAAGAAGACGGAGGGAATATGCAATTCCGCTTTTTTTAGATTTCTTTGTAAAGAGCTTTGGGCCCATGCCGATGGCGAATTCCTTGATGGAGACCTTGAAGAGTCTTGCAAAGAAGAAGTGGCCGCCCTCGTGGATAAAAATGAGCAGTCCGAAAATAAAGATGGCAAGGAGAACGTAGAGTATCTTTGTCATATATCTGCCT
>JAZQVW010000107.1:0-8454 GCA_045632025.1 Candidatus Avispirillum sp.
CTTCGCATTATGGGCGAGAGAATCCCCATTTGCGGAATCGCAGGCGACCAGCAGGCGGCGCTCTTCGGTCAGGGATGCTTTAACCGAGGGGATATGAAAAACACCTACGGCACGGGCTGCTTCCTCCTTGCAAACACAGGATGCGAGAGAGTTCACAGCTCCCACGGGCTTCTCACCACCATTGCCGCAACGGAGAAGGGCAGACCTACGGAATATGCTCTTGAGGGAAGCGTTTTCGTTGCAGGCGCCGTTATGAAATGGCTTCGCGATGAGATGCGCCTTATTTCCGAATCCCGCGACAGCGAATATTTCGCTTCTAAGGTGGATGATAACGGTGGCGTTTACGTTGTTCCCGCATTCTCGGGACTTGGCGCGCCTTATTGGAATATGCGCGCAAGAGGAACCATCACGGGGCTGACCGCAGGTGTTGGCGCAAATCATATTATAAGAGCGGCCCTTGAATCTATTGCTTATCAGGCCGAGGACGTTATCCATGCAATGGAGGCGGATTTCGGCGGCAAGATAAACGTTCTCCGAGTAGACGGAGGCGCATCCGCAAACGATCTTCTTATGCAGTTCCAGTCGGATATTTCCGACGTGAAGGTTTTCCGCCCTCACACCATGGAGGCAACAGCCGCAGGCGCGGCGTTCCTTGCAGGCCTTGCGGTGGGATTCTTCACCCGCGATGAGCTTGGCAAAAAGCTCTCCGACGGAAAGACCTTTGAGCCTCAGATGGAGATCGAAAAACGCGAAAAGCTTGTATCAGGCTGGCACGATGCAGTTTCTGCCGCCTGCAGATAAACGACGGCGGGGTGATAGCAATGAACGTTTTTGAAAAATCAGTTCCTTCGGTGGACGGTGTTCATCTGCTTCGCGGTAAGGTGTACGTTCCCGAGGGAGATATCAAGGGATATCTTCAGATAGCTCACGGAATGACGGAGCATATTGAGCGCTACGATCGCTTTATGCGCGATATGGCGGATGCGGGATACGTGGTCTTCGGCTATGACCATCTCGGCCACGGCAAGACAGCTAAGGAGGGCGAGCACGGCTTTATTGCAAGCCGCGACGGACATCTTCTTCTTTGCCGCGATATAGCTCAGTTTGCCCGAGAGGTGGTCGGAGCATATGGAGATGCGCCCTATTATCTTATGGGACACAGCATGGGCTCCTTTATCGTTCGCCTTGCGGTGACTATGGACGCTAAGCCCGACAAGCTTATCGTAATGGGCACGGGCGGCAAAAATCCTGCGGCGGATATAGGTCTTAAGCTGATCGGAATCATCTCAAAAATATTCGGCGAAAAGCATGTCTCCCGTCTTGTGGACAAGATGGCCTTCGGCTCATATAATAAGCGCTTTCCCGGCGAGGACGAAAAGGCCTGGCTCTCAAGCAAGGCTATCGTGCGCGAGAAGTATATGGCGGACCCGTATTGCACCTTTAAATTCACCGTTAGCGCAATGGGCGACCTTGTAACTCTCAACAAAAATTCAAATCTGCCCCGCACCTTTGATGAAACGCCAAGAGGACTGCCCGTTCTTCTTGTTTCGGGAGAGGACGACCCCGTGGGCGACTACGGACGCGGCGTTTTGGAGGTTCTTGAGAATTATAAGAGCGCGGGAGCAAAGGCAGAGGCTGTTTTGTTCAGCGGCGGACGCCATGAGATACTTAATGATCATACCTATGAACACGTTTTGAGAGTTATTTTGGAATTTTTAAAATAAAATTTAAAAAAACTTAAGAAAAATTGCGTAAGCTCTTCCATTTTCATCATTGTTGATGTATAATGTTCGGAGATAGTAATACTAATAAAAATATGTTAGGAGAAAGCCATATGAATTATATGTTCGAAGGTTGGGCCGGCTTTGAAAAAGGCAGCTGGGTCAACGAAATTGATGTAAGAAGCTTTATCAGACATAACTTCACTCCCTATGACGGAGATGAAAGCTTCCTTGTAGGCGCAACACAGTCCACAAAGGATCTGTGGGCACAGGTTCTCGAGCTCACAAAGCAGGAAAGAGAAGCAGGCGGCGTTCTCGATATGGATACAAAGATCATTTCCACTATCACATCCCACGGCCCTGCATACCTTGACAAGGATAAGGAAACAATTGTAGGTTTCCAGACAGACAAGCCCTTTAAGAGAGCTCTTATGCCTTACGGTGGTATTCGTATGGCAGAGAAGGCTCTTGCAGATAACGGTTATGAGATCGACCCTGAGGTAAAGGAGTTCTTCGAGGTTCACAGAAAGACTCACAACGCAGGCGTTTTCGATGCATACACACCTGAAATGAGAGCTTGCCGCTCTAGCCATATCATCACAGGTCTTCCTGATGCTTACGGCCGTGGCCGTATCATCGGTGACTACCGTAGAGTAGCACTTTACGGTGTTGACAGACTTATCGAGGATAAGATGGAGCAGAAGGCAACAACTCGTTCCGCAATGTATTCTCAGGTTATCCGCGCAAGAGAAGAGCTTGCAGAGCAGATCCGCGCTCTCCAGGACCTCAAGAAGATGGCAGCAAGCTACGGCTTTGATATTTCCAAGCCCGCTACAAACACAAAGGAAGCTATCCAGTGGCTCTACTTCGGCTACCTTGCAGCAGTTAAGGAGCAGAACGGTGCAGCTATGTCCCTTGGACGTACTTCCACATTTATCGATATCTATGCTGAGCGTGACCTTGCAAACGGCACATTCACAGAAGAGCAGCTTCAGGAAATGGTTGACCACTTCATCATGAAGCTCCGTCTCATCAAGTTTGCTCGTACACCTGAGTACAACGCACTCTTCTCCGGTGACCCCCAGTGGGTAACAGAGTCTATCGGTGGTGTTGCTATCGACGGTCGTCACATGGTAACAAAGATGTCCTACCGTTACCTCCACACACTGGTGAACCTTGGTGCAGCTCCCGAGCCTAACCTCACAGTTCTCTGGTCCGTAAGACTTCCTGAAAACTTCAAGCGCTACTGCGCAAAGATCTCTATCGAAACATCCTCCGTTCAGTACGAGAACGACGACCTTATGAGATTCACTCACGGTGACGACTACGCTATCGCATGCTGCGTATCCTCCATGAGACTCGGTAAGGAAATGCAGTTCTTCGGCGCAAGAGCAAACCTTGCAAAGTGTCTGCTTTACGCGATCAACGGTGGTATCGACGAAATCTCCGGCAAGCAGGTAGGTCCTGAGTTCAGACCCATCACAAGCGAATATCTTGACTATGACGAGGTTATGGCTAAGTACGACGCTATGATGAAGTGGCTTGCAGGCGTATACGTAAACACACTCAATATCATCCACTATATGCACGATAAGTACTGCTACGAGAAGATCCAGATGGCTCTTCACGACAAGAACGTTACACGTTGGTTTGCAACAGGTATCGCAGGTCTCTCCGTTGTAGCAGACTCCCTTTCCGCTATCAAGTATGCAAAGGTTAAGTGTATCCGTAACGAGCAGGGCATCGTAACAGACTACGAAGTTGAAGGCGAATTCCCCAAGTACGGTAACGATGATGACAGAGTTGACTCTATCGCACACAATATCGTTCACATCTTCATGGAGCACGTAAGAAAGAACCACACATACCGTGGCGGTATTCCTACAACATCCATCCTTACAATCACATCTAACGTTGTATACGGTAAGAACACAGGTTCCACACCCGACGGTAGAAAGAAGGGTGAGGCGTTCGCTCCCGGTGCTAACCCCATGCACAGACGTGATACAAACGGTGCAGTTGCATCTCTTGCTTCCGTTTCCAAGCTTCCCTTCAAGGATGCTCAGGACGGTATTTCCAACACATTCTCTATCATCCCCGGCGCTCTCGGTAAGGATGATCAGATCTTCGCAGGCGACATCGAGGTTGATTTCGATTGCGATAACGGTGCTTGCGGCACACCCACACTTTTCGAGGGTCTTGACGCAGACGCTGAGTAATTAAACTGAAATCTGAAATGCCGAGGAGCTCGGCATTTCAGAAACCATATATTGATTTCTGAAAGGAGAAATAAAAAATGGCAGCAACACAGAACCAGATCGATAATCTCGTTTCTCTTCTTGACGGTTACGTAACAAAGGGTGGCCACCACCTCAACGTTAACGTTTTCACAAAAGAAACTCTTCTTGACGCTCAGGCTCACCCTGAGAAGTATCCCCAGCTTACAGTTCGTGTAAGCGGATACGCAGTTAACTTCATCAAGCTTACAAAGGAACAGCAGGATGAGGTTATTTCAAGAACATTCCACGACAACATCTAAGTGATAATAAGAAAGCCGTTCCTTTGGGACGGCTTTCTGCCTTTCTGAAGGGCAACAAAAAATCGGCAATTTTCAAAAAAAGGAGGAGCAGCCATGAAGGGCTATATACATTCAAAGGAAAGCTTCGGCACAGTGGACGGACCCGGCATAAGATACGTTCTTTTTATGCAGGGATGCCCTATGAGATGCCTCTATTGCCATAATCCCGACACGTGGGAGGTTGGCGGCGGCACGGAGATCACGGTTGATGAGGTCCTCAGCGACTATCAGAAAAACAGCTCCTTCTATAAAAACGGCGGCATCACGGTAACGGGAGGCGAGCCGCTTCTGCAGGTGGACTTTCTTACAGAATTGTTTTCCGCCGCGAAGAAAAAGGGTATACATACCTGTATAGATACGTCAGGTATAACCTATTCCGAAAGTAATACGGAATATATTAAAAAGCTGGATAAGCTTATGGAATATACCGACCTTGTTATGCTTGATATCAAGCATATCGACCCCGAGCATCATCTTGCTCTTACTAAAAAAGACAATAGCGGTATCCTTGCATTTGCAAGATATCTTAATATAAAAAATATCCCCCTTTGGGTGCGCCACGTAGTCGTCCCCACAATAACGGACGATCCCGTATATCACGAAAGACTTGGAGAATTCCTGGGCACTCTTAAAAACCTTAAGGCGCTGGACGTTCTTCCTTATCATACTATGGGCGCCTCAAAATATAAAGAGCTGGGGATGGAATATCCTCTTTCCCATCTTGAAGCCCTTCCCAAGAGCGAGGCTGTAAGAGCTAAGGCCAATATCGTTCGCGGTATTCAGAGGGTAAGAAATAATCCTGATAAATAAAAGGTTTAAATTTTATGACAGAAAAGGTGAAAAGCACCGTAAGACGCGACGTGGCGATCGACCTTATCAAAACCATCGCGATCCTAGGTGTTATCGTTATACATACGTATAGGGACGTAAACTCCTATCCGGTGGATAGCGCCATCTGGCTCATAGGCAATTTCTTTGCTTCCATAGCAAGAGCAAGCGTGCCTCTGTTCCTTATGTGCAGCGGAGTTTTGTTCCTTAACGAGGAAAAGGAAATATCAATAAAAAGGCTTTATTCAAGGAATATGCTTAGAATATTAGCGTCCTTGTTTTTCTGGGCGAGCCTTTATAAGGTCATCCATCTCATATTGGAGCAAAGCCTCACGTGGGATAATTTTGTTATCTCCATGAAGGAGGTCCTGCTCTTTAATCACGAAACGCATTTTTATTTCCTTCATATAATCCTCTTGGTTTACGCCCTTGTTCCCATTCTCAGAGCGTTTGTGAACAACGCGCGTAAAACGGTTCTGGAATATAGCATCATTGCCTGGTTCGTGCTGGGCATCCTGCTTCCCGCAATAGGCGGCAAATGGCCCTTCAATCTTGTAGGCGGGATCCCCGCTCAGTGGCCTATGAACCTGACCTATTGCTCCATCGGATATTTCATTCTTGGTAAATATCTGAGAAAATACCCCTTGAAGCTGCATTTCAGCATCATATCCGCTGTGCTTGGCTTTGTTTATACTTACGGCGCAACTATTTACTCAACAATTAAGCAGGGAAGCTTCAGCGAAAAGTTTATAAACGGAAATTCCGTTGGCGTATGCTTCCTTGCAATCGGTATATTCGGAATCTGCTGCCGACTTGAGGGAAAGATAGGTGATAGACTAAAGGCGTTTCTTGAGCTTATCTCAAGGGCATCCTTCTGTATTTATCTTGTGCATCCCTTTGCAATGTATTGCTTCTATGGCCTCGGCATAAACGTTTTGATTTTGCCCGCCATTGCTTCAATTCCTCTGCTTTGCATCCTTGTGCTTGCAGTGAGCGTTGCTATATACCTTGTTCTGTCCTGTACACCAATTGTCAAAAAATGGCTTATATAAACCAAAAGAGTCCTGTGAAATCTTCATCGGGACTCTTTTTTGTCTTGAAAGATAAACTTTTGTTCAGTATAATCTTATAAGCGCGATTAAAAAAATAAAAAAACTTATAATAATATAAAAAATATGTGACCTGAGACGCATCTCGGGCGTGTTAATAGATAGGAGGGACGAAATGAGTATTTTGCATAAGAGAAAAAATGACTTTGAGAGAGTTTACAATGAATATGCAGATATTCTTTTCAGACTCTCGCTATCATACGTGAAAAGCAGAGCGGACGCAGAGGACGTGGTGCAGGATACGTTTGTTTCATATATCAATTCTTCTCCTTATTTTCATGATGAGGAGCATAGAAGAGCGTGGCTGTTTAAGGTCGCTGTGAACAAATGCAGAGATATGCACCGACGCCAAAGCATCCGTCAAGGCGTTTCGCTTGATGAGATTGGCGATATCGCCACAGAGGAGGAGCTGTACGGAGAGAGCGCAGAATTGCTTGCGGCGCTCCGTTGCCTGCCACAGAAATACAGGGCGGCAGTTATCCTTCATTATTTGGAGGGCTATTCCGTTTCGGAAACGGCAAAATGCCTTTCAGCTTCAGAGTCTGCCGTGAAGATGAGGCTTTCAAGAGGGCGGCAGATGCTGAAAAATTTACTTGAGAAGGAGGTTTGACTATGCTTGAAAGGTATAAGGAATCATATAAAAGCATTACCGCAGGGGAAGAGCTGAAGGGAAGAATTCTTAGTCAGGCTAAGGAAAACTTCCAAAATAAGAGCAGAGAGAGAAGCGCGGCGTTGAGAAGATCAACTATGGCGACAGCGGCCGGACTTGCTCTTATTATCGGTTTGGGCATTACCTTCGGTGCTGCCGGCTTCCAGAAAACGCAGGTGTTTTATAAGGGCGATAAGGTTCGCCGAAGGGAAGCGGCCGTAAGCGAGGTCCATGCAAGAGCGTATAGCTTCAACGTTGCATCCGAGACGGAAAGCGGAGTGCCTCTTGAGATCAAAACAGAGATCGATGCAAAAATATCCGTTTCCGACGGAGAGATCGTTGCGTTTGACGGAAACTCAGAGGAGCTTTTGTTCATCGGAAGCGAATTCACGACCGATAAAACTGTTCTTTTGTTCTGGAATCTTTCTGAGGCAACAGAAAAAGAACCCGTGCTCACTATCAGAAATGATTATGAGCAATTAGAGTACACCCTCACCGAAAGCGAAAACGGCGGCTACGTTATTAAGCTGACCGCTGAAGAAAAGAAATAAAAGGAAGGTATTTAACAATGAAGAAGTTTATCACACTTATGCTCGCAGCAGCAATGATGGCAACACTTGCAAGCTGCGCATCCAACAAGAACGATGCTGAAGACACAACAGTAGCTGACACAACAGTTGCAGACACAACAGTAGCTGACGAAACAGAGCCCGAGGAAACAGAGGGCGAGAATAACGCAACAGAGGCAACAGGCGCTCTTGCAGTAGTAAACGGTATCTGGAGCACATACGCTGAGGAAGAAATGTTCCCCTGCGGCGGTGGCGACAGCGAAAATATGAACTTTGAAGGCCCCGGCAGCTTCAATATTGCAAACACAGACGAGCTTGACGGTACACTCGGTCTTCCTGCAGACCTTGCAGCAAGCCTTGAGAGCGCAGCCTCCTTTATGCATATGATGAACGCAAACACATTCACAGGCGCTTGCTATGAGCTTAAGGAAGGCACAGACGTTGCAGCATTTGCTGAAACACTTAAGACAAACATTCTTGCTCGCCGTTGGATGTGCGGTATTCCCGAAACACTTGTTATCATCAACATTGATAATGAGTACGTAATCAGCGCATTCGGTGCTTCTGATATCATCGAAACACTTAAGACAAAGGTTGCAGGCGTGCATGCTTCTGCTTCCGTAGTTGTTGAAACAGCTGTTACAGAGTAAGTATTCTTGATCATTCCCCCTTTTTAGGGGGAATGATTAGGTTTATAAACGATAATTTAGCATTTATTACAAACCCTCCCCAGCGGGGAGGGGGGACCATTTTGCTCTGCAAAATGGTGGGTGAGGAGAGCCTTAATCAATAGATTTTCTCCTCATCCGACTTCGCCCCGGCTCAGCCACCTTCCCCGCTGGGGAAGGTTTAATATAACCGCTAACCGATAATTTATATTCCCAAACCACCGCGAAAGCGGTGTTTATAATTTAAACAAAAGGATAAAATATGTTATTTTCAGGAATAACCTTTTTATATTATTTTTTGCCCGTTGTGGTGCTGTTGTATGCAATAAGTC
>JAZQVW010000108.1:0-11055 GCA_045632025.1 Candidatus Avispirillum sp.
AAAATAAACAATTCCGATTCTTAATATTTGATAGATTAAATTTATTTATCAATTAAAACAAATACAAATCCTTCGTTGACGGACCGCCGAGGACGTCGGTCCCTACAGACACAAACCAACAAAAATCCCTTGCATTATTGCAAGGGATTTTTTATTACTTTTTCCAATATTCGTTTTCAATGTAATTGTAAATATCAATATTATTGTCTTTGCAAACAGAAATAATTTCGATGAAAACATTTTCATACATTTTATCCTGCTTTTTCTGAGAGCGATAGGATAACAAATAAACAATTACTGCTGCAATTATGTAAGAAATTAGTTCAATAACGCTTTTAGGCACGCCACAAACAACTAAAGCAAGAATTAAAACAACTACATACGAGATAAGTGAAACCTTTTTTATAAGCTTTGCGATATTCCATAAAAGTATCCGCAAACTCAGAAAAGCTCAAAGGAGATTCGTTGCTTTTTGCTCTTTTTCTATTAGCTCTTTCAAAATCTTTTTTTATTCCTATGGCTAAACTTTCAAACAATTCTTCACGGTATTTATCTTGCTTCATATATAGCCTCCTTATCTCATTATTTTGATTCCAGAATACCTAACGTCATTATACTACGAACAATCAACAAAATCAATTTTTACATTCCGCAAGACGTCGCACAAACTCTGTTATTTCATTGCCGATTCGTGTCAATTCTTCTATAAATTCCTTTGTTGTCATACGGAAGATGCCCGAATGCACCGCAGAGAATTGCAGAAGCCTGTCGTCAGTTACGATTCTCACGCTGTAATCGGGACCAAGCTCATACATCAGCTTTTCAATATACGAGTCTGCCGTCTGGTCAGCCTTGGTGAATACAACCTTGTAGCCGTCGTGCATAAATTCCGTGCCCTTATTGTCCTCAACAAGATAGGCATCGAAAACAAGCACAAGCTCAACTCTCGTAAAGGCAACGTAGCTGCTCAGCAGGTTCATAAGATCGTCGCGCGCCTTTTCAAGGCTGTAAGCGGCGGTGGCTTTCAAATTTTCATCAGAATAGATAAGATTGTAGCCGTCAATGATAACCATATTTCTGTGTGAATTTATTATCTTTGACTTGCGAGGCTTATCTTTCTTTTCAGCTGACACCACTTTGGGCTCGCTGTAGCGCTTGCGCCTGATGGGACCGTATGTGCGAAGCATTATCGCTTCAAGATCCTCGTCACTTATGCTATATTTACGCGCCAGGGTTGCCACCTTGGGGATTATTACTTCGCCCTCGGGTGAATCCTTTACGTCCACCTCAATGTGCTTATAGCTGTCAACCTCATTCCAAGGCACGGTGAAGCCTGCGCCGTGAGCGCAAAATACGGAATGGGGAGGATTTTCCATATCAGCCTCGGGATCGTATCCTGCGGCGGCTACAACTGCCTCTTCATCGTGACAAGGCTCGTATCCGTCGGAGGTGCAGAACAATCTGCCGTTGCCGCGTGTGTATGAGATCACCTCACGGGGATAATCGTGAATAGTTGCAACGGGAGCCTTACCGCAAATTACGGTGTTTTCCCCGTCAGAGCATTCTATCTCAAACTCCGCGCATCTGGCTTGAAGATCAGACATAGCTCTGCCGACGCAAGAGGTCGGCACCTCAAGCCTGAACTTGTAGTACGGCTCAAGGAGGGTGCATCCCGTTTTCATAAGTCCGTGGCGCACCGCTCTGTAGGTTGCTTCGCGGAAATCTCCGCCCTCCGTGTGCTTAAGATGTGCCTTGCCTGCCACAAGAGTTATCTTCGTGTCGGTGAGAAGCGCGCCCGTAAGCGTGCCGCGGTGGTCTTTTTCATAAAGATGAGACAGAATCAGCCTTTGCCAGTTAAGAGCAAGCATATTTTCGGGCAGATTCGTGTCAAATATCAAACCCGTGCCCTTGGGCTGAGGCTCGATCAGCAGCTGAACCTCCGCATAATGACGCAGCGGCTCAAAATGTCCAACACCGATAGCCTTACCCTTAGCCTTTTCTTTATATAATATCCTTCCTGCGCCAAGAGTGCAGTCAATTGCAAAGCGATCGAAAATAAGCCTTTTTATAAGCTCGGTCTGCACCTCGCCCATAAGGCGAACCTCTATTTGAGACAGCTCCTCATTCCACATAAGATGAAGGGACGGCTCTTCCTCCTCAAGCTCCTTAAGCTTCGGGAAGAAAAGGCGGGTGTCGCAATCAGCAGGAAGATGGATAGCATAGGACAAAACGGGCTCAAGAAGAGGCTTTGCCGTATCCTGCTCAAGTCCAAGTCCCTGACCTACGTAGGAAGAGGAAAGACCGATAACAGCACATATCTCGCCTGCCGTGACCTTGTCGGTCTGCTCAAACTTATCACCCGAATAAAGCCTTATCTGGCTAACCTTTTCCGTTATACGAACGCCATCCTCCGAAAGATAGCATATCTCGTCGCGCGCAGAGAGACTTCCGCCCGTTATCTTCATATAAGTCAGCCTTGCTAATCCCATGCGGGAAATTTTATAAACCCTTGCGCCGAAAGCATTGCCGTCATATTCGGGAGAAAGAGTGTATCTGTCCAAGGCTTCAAGGAGAAAATCAATCCCCTGCATTCGCAAGGCGGAGCCGAAAAGGCAGGGAAAAAGCTTGCGCTGGCTGATAAGATATGCTATATCTCGGTCGTCAATGCCTTCCTCCGCAAGATAGCTGTCCATAAAATCCTCATGGACGAAGGCCAATTTTCCTTCAAGCTCATCTCGCGCCTCCGCCTCAAGAAATCCAACGCAGGAGGAGGAAAGAATGCTTGCAAGCTCCTTTTCCATTTCTTCCTTCAGCTTTATTGAAACGTCACACTTGTTAACGAAAATAAAGGTGGGCACTCCGTAATGACTGAGCAGCTGCCAAAGGGTTCTGGTGTGGTTCTGCACACCGTCCGTGGCACTGATAACAAGCACCGCATAATCAAGAAGAGAAAGAGTACGCTCTGTTTCTGCTGAAAAATCCACGTGTCCCGGAGTGTCAAGGAGGATAAAATCGCAATTCTCGCTTGAAAAACGCGCCTGCTTTGAAAAAATCGTGATACCGCGCTCGCGCTCGATTACGTTAGTGTCAAGATAGGTGTTTTTGTGGTCCACTCGCCCGAGGGTTCGTATCCTACCCGAGGCAAACAGCAGCGCCTCGCTGAGAGTGGTCTTACCTGCATCAACGTGAGCAAGAATACCTATGGTTATCTTCTTTTTCATCGCACGTCCTCCTTTCGATCAATTTAGTTTATTATATCACAAATCAAAATTGTTTGTAAATAGATGAATAGTGATGCAATACGTTCCACTCACACGCCAACGGCGTGCATCACAGGTAAATACGACATCACGCACAACGTGCGCATCACGTTACGCAAGTAACGCATCACTCAAGAAATCCCACTATCAGCTCCAGCAAAAAAGCACCCTTTCGGGTGCGGAGCTGACCTGCTACCGCAGGTGCGAAAATGCATTTTCGCCTTCTTGTGGATTAGCGAAGCTAAGCCTCGTGGTTAGTTTAGCGCTACGGGCTAAAAACTCCTCTCAGGAGTTTTTGTCGCGCCTACGGCATGCGACCGCCCTTTCAAATCCCGTACAATTATCAGCTCCAGAAAAAAAGCACCTGCAAAAGCAGGTGCTTTTTTCTGGAGCTGATAGTGGGATTTGAACCCATGACCTCGTCATTACCAATGACGTGCTCTGCCAGCTGAGCTATATCAGCGTATTTGGTATTATATCAAAGATTATTATTATTGTCAAGTCAAAGAAGAAAATTCATCCTTTGACAATAAGCTTCTTTTGTGTTACAATTACTTTAATCAATGCGTTATTTAGTTCAAAGGAAGGTTATTTTTATGAACTACTTAGAATATTTCTACGAAATTTCAAAAATCTCCCGTCCCTCAGGCGCTTGCGGCAAAATTGCTGACTATCTTTGCGATTTTGCAAAGGCGCAGGGCCTTCGCTACACTCGCGATAATATGGACAACGTTATCATCTTCAAGGCGGCAACTGCAGGCTACGAAAACCACGATGCAGTTATGCTTCAGGGACACACGGATATGGTTTGCTGCTGCGACGACGGAGTTGACTGCGACTTCTCTAACGGTGTTGAGGTTATAAACGACGGAGAATATCTCAGAGCCAATGGCACAACTCTCGGAGCTGACAACGGTATCGCTGTTGCTTATATGCTCTCTCTCCTTGAGGATAGCTCCATCCCTCATCCCGCTCTTGAATGCGTTTTCACATCCGATGAGGAAACAGGTCTCTTCGGCGCAGATGCAATTGATCTCTCCGATTGCAAGGCTAAATATCTTATCAATATGGACTCCGAGGAGGAGGGCATCATCACAGCAGGCTGCTGCGGCGGTCTTCGTATGAACATAGACTTTAAGGGAAACGAAAAGGAATTTGTTGACGGTCCCGTATATAAATTTGAAATCTCAGGTCTTAAGGGTGGACACAGCGGCGTTAATATCGACAACTTCGTTGAGGTTCGCGTTAACGCTATCATTGCTGCCGCTCACGCTATGAAGCTTATGGAAGAGGTTCCCTCCGCTCGCCTCGTTTCCATCGACGGCGGAGAAAAGGACAACGCTATTCCTCGCGGATGTACAATAGTTCTCTGCGGCGGCAACTATGAGCAGATGAAGAGCGCTGTTGACCTTGTTGCGCCCGGTATCATTGCAGGCTCTCCCGACGGAAAGGTTACCTTTGAAAAGATATCCGACGACGGAGCTATGGCATTCTCTCAGGAATTCACAAATACTATTTTCGGATATTTCAACGGAGTTCCCAACGGCGTTCTTGACCGTTGCCCCGACGAGCCCGGTCTCCCCCCCACGATTTCCGACAACTTCGGCGTTGTGAGAACAAACGGAAACGATATCCACGTTGTTCTTTCCTTCCGCGCATATGACGATGACTACCGCGATCGTCTCAGCGCAAAGGCAGCTCACATCTGCCGCCAGTGCGGCGCAACTGTTGAGCTTGTTGGCAAATATCCCGGATGGGACAAAACTCCCACGTCCGCTCTTCGCGACAAGATGTGTCAGGTTTGGCAGGATATGACGGGCAAGGAAATGAAGGTTCAGAGAATCCACGCAGGTCTTGAATGCGGAGTTCTCATTTCCAAGATGCCTCAGCTTGATGCGGCATCCATCGGCCCTGATATGAGCGACGTTCACACTCCTGCGGAAAAGCTTGATCTTGCTTCCGCAAAGCGCTTCTACGATTTCCTCGTAGAGCTTCTTAAGAATATGTAAGTGAACCCCAAGCCGTCTTCCGACGACTTGAGGCCCCCTTACAAACTAAAAAAAGCTCTTGCAAATGCAAGAGCTTTTTGTTTACTAACGGGCGTTCAAAGAACGCCCCTACGGGTTAAACAAAAGCTAAAAGCTATCCCGTAGGGGCGAACTGTGTTCGCCCGTTTCCAATGCAAGCATACCTATTCAAACGGGACGTCGTAGTCGCCGTCCCCTACCGATATATCATTATCGTATTTTCAAATTCTTACGGTTATCTCACCCGTGAAGAGAGTTTTCGTTTCACCGTTTTCCTGTATAACAAGTCCGCCGTTTTGATCAACGTCAATAGCGGTGGCTTTTTTGGTTACTTCGCCTTCCGTATAGCTGATCTCACGACCGAGAACAATGGAGCGCTTTTTATAATCCTGGTGCCAGCCGCGATTTTCTATGTTCTCCGCATAGGAAAGGATTCTTTTCGCAATATCCGCGGCAAGTGTGTTTCTGTCCACCTTGCCAACGCTTCCTGCCCTTCCCGCAATATCCTCGGGAAAAGCATCCGTTGTGCAGTTGATGCCGACTCCAACAACTATAACGCTGTCGTCCCCACAGCTCACAGCTTCAGCTAAGATGCCGCAAACCTTGCGGTCACAAACGTAAATATCGTTGACCCATTTTATGCCGCACTCAAAATTGCACATTTTTTCAAGGCTGAGGCTGACGGCAACTGCCGCCGCGCTCGTTATTGTGACCGCATCAGCCATTTCTCCCCTCACCTTATAAGCAAGGCTCATATAAAGCCCCGTGCCCTCGGGAGAATAAAAGCTTCTGCCAAGTCTTCCGCGCCCTGCGCTCTGCCCCTCTGCCAGAATAAGCATAGGGAGAGAAGCGCCATCGGCGGCTCTTCTTTTCGCCTCGCTGTTGGTTGAATCTATTTCGTCAAAAACGAAAACCTCAACTCCGCAAAGCGCCTTTTTTATTTTTTCACTACTCAGCATTTCTAACTATCCTATCAAAAATTTCAGCCAGACGGCTGTGGCGGCAAAGGAATTTATCGTAATCCCCGTCCTTTTTATCGTTCCACGTACCCTCCGCAATTGCAGGAAGACGGTCAAGAAGAGCATCAAACTCCACCTGAAGCCCGTTTTCAAGCCCCCCGAGGAAATCTCCCCAGGCATTAAGCTGACCGCCCTTGATCTTCTCGTGGTCTTCAAATCTGAAATATCCGTTATAATAGGGAGAATCGGGATGAACGGCAGAAAATGCGCCAACGCTCCAATCATAGCACTCGCGCTTGTCCCAATGATAGGTGGGTACTACAACGTAGGTGGGTCTCCAGGAGCAATTTATAATGTCAAAGCCGTTTCTCATAAGAGAGGCAGGGGGCTGATAAAAATTCTCAAACACCATAACGGTTATATCTCTTGTGAGATATTCGTTGACCTCCTTGGTAAAACCCTCCCAAACAAGGGGACGTCTTCCCTTTTCAACGACAGCGCCTGCCATTTCGTTGATAAAATGGGCAAAAAATCTTTCAACAACGTGCCAATCGGGCCAGAAATAGGGGGCAACCTCTTCCTTTTTTATGCCAAGCTCTCGCCCGTATTCAATACAGCGAGGGCAGGTGTGCCACTGCATAATATCGCATTCATCAGCGCCAATATGTATGTACTGTGAATTGGGAAACATATCGCAAAGCACTCTATATATTTCCTTCATTTTCTCAATGCTTTCAGGATGGAAGCAGATGATGGAGCCCTCCTCCGTGCCTCCAAGCTGAGGATAAGCGCGAATAATTGCCTTTGAATGACCGGGAAGATCAATTTCGGGCACTATCTGCACGCCTCTTTCCTCCGCATAAGAAACAAGAGCGGCTATCTCCTCCTCGGTGTAGTGATTTTCCTCGCTCGTAAGAAGTGGAAGCACCTTTGAGGGAAGGGTGTACGCCTCGTTGTCCGTAAAATGCAGATGGAGATATTTTATCTTATAAAACCAGCAGGCATCAATATATTTTTTAAGAAGGGGTAGAGGATGAGCGTTTCTGGCGCAGTCTATCATAAGTCCGCGATAATCGTTGTCAGCACGGTCCTTGATTTCGCATTTGCAAAGGCAAAGTCTGCCGTCCTTGATTTCAATCATCTGTAATAGGGTGGCAAGAGCATATCCTGTGCCCGTGCAGTCTCCCGCCTTGATAAATATTCCCTTCTCATTTGCCGAGAGAGTGTATTCGCCAGCAGAAAGCTCCTCGTCAAAACAAACCTTTATAGCCTCACCTACTGAAAACTCTATATCATAGGCTTTTTTCGCATAATCGCAGAAAACCGCAATAGAATCCTCAAAATCTCCGCTTATTTCAGGAGAATAATAATATTCAGCTCCCTCATTTATGGAAATATCCTTTGGCTGAGGTATGATTTTTTCAAAAAAGCTCATAAAATTCTCCTTTTTTAGCGTACTCAATCGTTTTTATAATTTTATCATAGGCAAAAATATATGTCAATGAACAAGCACTCTTGATTGTGCCGCGAATTTGTGCTAAAATTGCAATGTAAAAACTATTGAATGAGGTATAGATTTATGAAGAAAATATCCATTTTATTGTTTTTTATAGCATTAGTTTCTTTGCTATATTCTTGCGATAGCAAACCAACAACGCAATTTCAAGAAACTAACGACGATTCAACATTATATTCAAATACAGAAATTATTGAAAATCACCCTGCTGACAATTTTTATACGATATCTTATACTACATCAGAAGCAATCTCAAACTTTCATTGGGACGAAAAAATATCTGTTGATAATTTTACTTTTGAGCTCACCATTCCCAAACACATTGTCAATACAAGCGGAGAAATTAACAGTTCAACTTATTTAGTATTCAGAGAAGAAAGTCAGTCGTATGTACGCGGCTTTGAATTTAGATCCCTGATAGAGGCTGAAAAAAACTTCACCTTACAAGAAGATATATATGACAAATTATATCCTTGGGAAGAAGACTACTCCTTATCAAACGGAGCAAAAATATCAAAAGGATTTTTGGAATCCGGTTTAGAATACATAATGTTTGAAAAAAGATATGACAATAACGATTTTCGAACAAATATATTTATACGCATATCCGAAGAATACATTATAAATATAGATTATTCGGACACAGATGAACATTACGATAAATTGTTTGAAATTTGGAATTCAATAACAGTAAAGAAGCAAGAGAATTGATCCAATTCTCTTGCTTTTTGTAATTTACTTAGCAGATGTTAATCGCAAACAATTAATTGTTGATGCTGATTGAATTTCAAACGATTCCGTAAGCGAAATCACCTGACCATCAGGACTGGATGTATTAGCTCCATAGACCACCATTAAAAACAACAAAATCATCTTGTTCATTTCAATCTATCACTATCTATCTTGATTGTGCCGCGAATTTGTGCTAAAATGGCTATTATGAAAAATTATTTGACAAATGAACAGTTCAGAGTTGGCTGCAGATGCAGACGCCTCCTCTGGCTGCAGGAAAATGAAAACACACAACACGGAGAGGCCTCTCCTGAGCTTTCCTTCCTTGCCGAAAGATATATAAAGGGCAGAAAGACCACCTCCGGTGACGATCTTTCTGAGCGCGCAAAGGAAACTATGCGCCTTCTCGCCGATGGCGCAACAGTTATCAAGCGCCCTGCATTTGCCCTTGGCGATAGCGTTATCACAGCAGACCTTCTGGCGCTGAAAAACGGAAAGACCGTTATTTATTTCGCTCATCCCGCCCTCAATCCCCGCAGAGCATTTGTACGCGAGGCAGGACTTATTATGGCGGCGGCTGAGAAAAACGGACTTGAAAATATCAGAGTTTTCCTTCTTTTGCCCCGAAAGGAATTTATTAAGCAGGGCGAAATAAACCCGAGAGAGTTTTTTGCATCCTTTGATATTACGGACGATGCTCGCTCCCTGAAGGAAAAATCCTATATTTTCTCACGAGTGCTTGAAGAAACTCTTAATTCGGACACAGCCCCCGAGGTCGATATCCACAAAAACTGCTTCAACCCCGATAGCTGCAAGTATTTTGAGCATTGCACCAAGGATATGCCCTATCCCAACGTTTTCAAGGTTGCAAGGCTGAATATCAACACCAAGCTTCAGCTCTACAGCGAGGGCAAGATCGCATACGAGGACCTTAAAAATGAGCCCCGATTGACAGAAAATCAGAAAAAGCAGATAAAAATGTCCATGGAAGGAGGAGCACCCCAGGTCAAGAAAAAGGAGCTTTCCGAATTTCTTGACTCACTTTGGTATCCTCTTTGCTTCCTTGATTTTGAATCCTGGCAGCCCCCCGTTCCCCCAAGCGACGGAATGCATCCCTTTGAGCAGGTGGCTTTTCAGTATTCACTGCATATAATAGAGCGCGAGGGCGCTCCTCTTATCCACCGCGAATTTCTTGCAAACGGCGAGGCAGACCCAAGAGAAGCCCTTGCCCGCCAGCTCGTTCTTGATATTCCCGAGGGAGCCTGCGTTCTTGCTTATAATAAGCAGTTTGAATCAATGGTAATAAGCGGTCTTGCGGCAAAATTTGAAGATATAAGAGAGCCTCTTGAAAAAATAAGAGATAATATCTGCGACCTTATGGTGCCCTTCCAGAAAAAGCTCTATTATGATGGAAAAATGGAGGGCTCATTCTCCATCAAGGCTGTTCTGCCCGCGCTTTACCCCAACGATCCCGAGCTTTCATACGATAACCTTTCGGAGATCCATAACGGAAGCCAGGCAATGCTTTCCTATTCTACTCTGAAGGACGAAACACCTGAGAGAGCAAAGGAAATTCGCCGATGCCTACTTAAATACTGCGAGCTTGATACACTCGGCATGGTCAAGATCGTTGAAAAGCTGAGAAACGCAGTTAAATAAGAAACAAACAAAAAAAGGAAGCACAAAATTTTTGTGCTTCCTTTAATTTTGTCTCATACCGTAACAAGCAGGACATTTAGGCGCCCAAATGTCACTTGTTAGGAGAACCTAAAACCCTTTTCTAAACAAATATCACCTATTCGATAAATTGGAATTTATTGTTTTGTTCTTCTCAAGCATCTTATCAATGTAACAATCCCGTACCCGACGATTACACCGATGGTGTTCAAGATTAAATCATCTATATCTGTCGCCCTCACACTAAATGGCAATTGAATAATTTCTATGCAAAGAGAAATACCGATACCTGCCAAAAGAACCTTCCAAAATGAATTAAGTCGTTTATATACAAATGGCAAAACGATTCCACTCGGAATAAACATTGCCGCATTTCCAATCACGTTTAATAACAGATCCCGTTTACTGTCATAGTCAAATAGATTAACGAGCGGCAACAAATTGACTCTGAACGGAAATGCTGTCATAATATCAAATACAAGTGGTTGAATGTGTCCATCCACTTTGGACATTGGAAAAAATGTAAATCGAATAATAACAGCCAGATTGATATACATCAGAAGCAAGAAGGTCTCTCGCTTCCAGTCTATCCGTTTTTGCTTGATCCATATGGCAACTCTTACCATTATCCAGATTGCTGTAAAAGCAATTTCCAAGAATAAGAACGATATTTCAACCATAAATTACATCCTCATAAATTCTTATTTATCGGTTAGTTGCATTATAAGCACAACTTGACTAACAAAGAAAGAGAATATTATAAACACCCTTAGTTTTTTAAAAAACTAAGGGTGTTTTCGTGTCTTGTTGTACTGTCCTTTAGAGTACGACCCATAAGCCTTCGGTTTTTCTTTTTTATAAAAGCTTTTCGTTGTAATGCGCGC
>JAZQVW010000109.1:0-15077 GCA_045632025.1 Candidatus Avispirillum sp.
TGACAGCACAAGCAGGTCTCGCACGGTTTCGCTGGGTCCAACCGCTACTGTATAGCAGAGAGAAAGAAGTCCATATACACATATAGCTACTGCTGTGAAAACAGACAGCAAAGCCCTGAATATGTATTTACCCACCTTGCTCTTCTCTTTCTTTACAGGAGGCTCTATGGCAGAAACAAGCTCGTCTTCAGCGGAGGTTACGATTTCTTTTTCTTCGCTCATTAATTATCTTCTCCTCTGAAAACGTACTTTTTCTGAACTTTATAGCTGAGAATGAACAATATCAGATCAACGGGAAGCTTTATTGCTGTTGAAACGATAGTCTTTACCTTGTTTTCGCCCAAATCAGCAAACATAGAGCTGATTACGGGCAAGCTATTTGCAACGCCGGACAAGACTGTTACGGCAGCGCTTCCCACAACCATTATTACAAGGGCAAGGAGATAATAGCGAGCCATAGACTTCTTAAGAGATACCTTGCTTGCAAATATTTTTCTGTTCATTGAATAATTGGCAAGAGATGAAACTATTCTTGCGCCAACGTATGACATTGAAACGGCAAACGCCTCGGGACATACCACACGAAGGATCAGCTGAAGGACAACGTTAAGACCGTAGTCCAGAAGAAAGCTGATAAAGGAGCTTCCTACAAACTTTACAAACATTCCTGAAAAGAGATATTTGAAAATAAGAGAATATATTCTCATTGAATCTCTTACGGGACGGAAATGGGAGGTCTCATTTTCGTTTATGTATACTGTTTCTATCTTAACCTCTTCAAATGCGAAATTCCAACGCTTCATGTAAAGAAGCATATTGGTCTCGTATTCGTATCTGTCGCCGGATATCTCGCACATTTTTGCAAGATACTTTGCGGGGATTGCGCGAAGTCCTGTCTGTGTGTCGGTGATATTCATACCAACGAAGATCTTAAACACGTTGGATGTTATATTATTTCCCTTCTTACTTCTCTCGGGAATATCGGGGAGGCTGAAATCACGTACACCGAGAATGATATTACCGCTGTTTATCATTGCCGCGGCAACGTTATAGGTATCCTTAGGAGTGTGCTGACCGTCGCCGTCTGCAGTTACGACGCCGAGGCCGTCTCTGTTTTCAGTATACCACTTAAAGGCTGTTTTCAAGGCTGCGCCCTTTCCTCGATTGATCTCGTGGGTGAGCACGGTGCACTGAGGATATTCTGCAACCTTATCAAAGATCGCCTTATACTCTGCTCCGCCGCCATCGTCAACGACGATTATATCCTCAAATCCCGACTCAATGAAGCCAACTACTGTTGCTTCAAGCTTTTCATCAGGTTTATAGGACGGAAGCACTATTGATATATTTTTCATCATATTATCACCTTATTTAAAACTTTCAGGCAGAAACTCTGCGCTGATAGTCTTCTTAACGATAGAAATAAGCCCGTCGAGGGATATTGTGTTATTATAATAGGTTCTTACCGCGTGGGCATTTGCAAGCTGCTCTGTGTAATTTTCAAGAAGGTATATCTTATTACCGTAGAAGCTTCTGGGATAGTGACAAACAGTGGGAATGAATAGTACATTTTCTACTGTTGCGTGGTCGTCGTTTACCTTTTCTATATCAAAGGTTATCATTCCGCCGGGAACGTTATACTCTCTGTCCTGCTCGTGGAGGAAATTACCGAGAGAATATACACAAAGTGTTTTATTACCGCCCTCGCTCTCTATCCATTCAATGGGCTGAAGAACGTGGGGATGATGGCCGATTATAACGTCTGCTCCGTTGTCTGCCATTATTTTGGCATACTGCTTCTGCTCATCATCGGGAGTCATAGCGCCTTCCTGTCCCCAATGAACGCTCACCATTACGAAGTCAGCATTAGCTCTCGCCTCGGACACCTCGCCTGCAACGTCTGCATACTTAAGATATGATGCATAAAGACCGTATTTCGCGGGGTCCTCGCCAAGGTTTGTGCCGTAGGTATAGGAAAGGATTGCTATCTTGATGCCGTTCTTTTCAATATAAGTCACATATTTTCCGCTATCGTTTTCCTCGTGGCATCCAACAAGGGCAACGCCTCGTTCGTTCCAGTTTTCATAAGTTTCCTTAAGGCCTAAAGCACCCTTATCAAGCATATGGTTATTAGCTACGCTGATTATATCAAAGCCAACGTCCACAAGGTCGTCCGCAATATCAACGGGAGAATTGAACGTGGGATAAGACTCGGGCTCATTACTATGAGAAATTACAGTTTCCTGATTAATAAATGCAAGGTCAGCCGCCTTGATTATACCTTCAACCTCGGAATACATAGGACGGAAATTATACGCTCTGCCGCCGGACACAGCTTGGCTTTTGGCATCACGGTAAGTACCGTAGTATACTATATTATCTCCGCAGCCTACAAAGGATGCCTTTGTTACAACGTCCTCCTTCTTCTCTGTTTCGGCCTCGGTTTCTGTTTCCTTTTCGGTTTCGCTTTCTGCCTCAGTTGCAGGTTCAGTCTCAGCCACAGTGGGCTTAGTTTCCTTCGGCAATTCCCCGTCTATGGGACGAATTGCGCAGGATGCAAAAGTTACTGTCATCATTATTACAAGAATAGCTGATATAATTCTTTTCACTTTACTACCTCCCAACTATTCGATTACATACTTAATCAGTATAAGTATATCACAGAAAACTGTTTATTACAATAAAATACAACAAATAGGCAACAAAAAAGCCGTCCTTATCGGACGGCTTATGTGCATTTTACGAGCAATTACTCAGCAGCGTAAACGCTAACCTGCTTTCTGCCCTTTGCGATGCGCTCGAACTTAACTGTTCCGTCGATGAGAGCGAACAGTGTATCGTCGGAGCCACGGCCTACATTGTTACCGGGATGGATGTGTGTACCTCTCTGGCGAACGATGATGTTACCAGCGATTACACCCTGACCGTCAGCCTTCTTAACACCAAGTCTCTTGGACTCAGAGTCACGGCCGTTCTTTGTAGAACCTACACCTTTCTTATGTGCAAAAAACTGAAGACTAATTCTAAGCATTGTTTTTACCTCCATGAAAAATTTAAGATAAAGCTTACTCGTCAACCTCTTCAACCTCGAGATAGTCATAATACTCTTCTACAAGGTCGTTCAGCTGGAAAAAGTAGCCCTGAAACAGTCCTGATATCGCATACTGTTTCTTTTCGTCCGTTGAATAATCGGGGAGAGCCTCCATACATTTAACAGAAATGCGTGTCGCTCCCTCGTCTACCTCATACTGCACGTCCGCAGCATAGGAGATTTCAATGGAATTGATAATAAGCATAGTCATTGCGGAAAGGGCTGCACAGAGAACGTCGTCTCCTGCCTCACCGTATCCTGCGTGACCTGTTTCTTCAAACCCGTAATAATGTCCATCACGGCGGAAGAATTTAACTTTTGTCACCTTATGCCTCGATCTTTGTGATCTCTACCTTAGTGTAGGGCTGTCTGTGGCCGAGCTTTCTCTTCTCATTCTTCTTGGGCTTGTAAGTCATAACATAGATCTTCTTACCCTTTGCGTTTCTGAGAACCTTACCGTTAACAACTGCGCCGTCAACATTGGGTGTGCCAACCTTAACACCGTTCTCATCGCCTACAAGGATTACCTTGTCGAACTTAACTTCTGCGCCTTCTTCTGCGCCCATCTTCTCAACGAAGATTACGTCGCCTTCAGCGACCTTATACTGCTTTCCGCCTGTTTCGATTACTGCGTACATTTGAAAAGCACCTCTCTTTCATATTGTCTCGCTGGATCGGGTTAGCCTAAGCTATTACTCTACCCATACCACGCGGCATTTTATATTATACCTCGCCAAATATGGCTTGTCAAGCATAATTTTTACTTTATTACAGATTTTTTTGCAGCTGTAAGTGTGTTTTCAAGAAGCATTGTAATAGTCATAGGTCCGACACCTCCGGGAACGGGAGTTATCATACCTGCTACCTTCTCTGCTGACTCAAAATCAACGTCGCCTGTCAGCTTGCCGTCGTCACGTCGGTTCATACCAACGTCGATAACAACAGCTCCGGGCTTGATCATATCTCCTTTTATAAAATCGGCTCTGCCTACTGCAACAACGAGAATATCTGCGCGTCTTGTTACCTCAGCGAGATTCTTTGTTCTTGAATGACAAATGGTTACTGTGCCGTTCTTATGGAGGAGAAGCATTGCCTGAGGCTTGCCAACGATGTTGCTTCTGCCTACGACAACGCATTCCTTTCCTTCAATCTCAACACCCTCAAATTCAAGCATTTTCATAACACCTGCAGGTGTGCAAGGAAGGAAGTCAAAATCGCCTATCATTATCTTACCTGTGTTCTGAGCATGGAACGCATCCACGTCCTTCTCATGAGGAATAGCCGCAATAACGGCGTCCTCGTCAAGATGGCGGGGCAAAGGAAGCTGAACAAGGATGCCGTGTATCTTTGCATCGTTCTTAAGCTCGTCTATCTTTGCCATCAGCTCGTCCTGAGTCGTTGCCTCGGGCATTTCAATAACGATGGAATACATTCCAACGTCCTCGCAGGCCTTTTTCTTATTTCTTACGTAGACCTGAGAAGCAGGATTTTCACCAACGATCACCACGGCAAGGCCGGGCTTAAATCCGTTTTCCTTTTCAAAGGCCACAACTCTTTCAGCAATATCTGCTCTTGTTGCGGCTGCGATCTTTTTACCGTCAATTATATGTGCCATCAGTTTGCCTCCTTCTTAGCCTTTATTGTACCAAGCACCAGAAGCGCTACGCCTGCGATGCAGATACCGATTGCAACAAGCTGGGATACTCTGAAGGGACCGATCATAAGGCTATCTGTTCGAAGGCCCTCAATCATTGCTCTTCCGAGACCGTACCATGCAAGATAGAAGCAGAGCCACTGTCCGTGGAAGCTCTTCTTCTTATAAAAAGTTGCAACTAAGATAAAGCCAACAAGATTCCAGAGAGATTCATACAGGAACGTGGGATGAACCTCAATGGTTGTTCCCTTGAAGCCGCTGGAGAGCACCTGAGTTATACTCATTCTCCAAGGAAGAGTTGTTTCAACGCCATATGCCTCGCCGTTCATAAAGTTTCCCCATCGGCCAATCATCTGACCGATCATAACGGAGGGAGCAAGAACGTCAAGGAGTATGGGGAAACGGATCTTCTTTCTTTTTGCCACGATCATAGCTGTGAAAAATCCTGCAATGATTCCGCCGAATATGGCAAGTCCGCCCTTATGGATAGCGAACATATTGCGTATCGTGTTCCAAAGATTTGAGAAAAAGCTTCCGCCTGTTGCGATATAACTATCAAGCTCAAATATAATATAGTAGATTCTGGCGCCTGCAACTCCAAATATCATCAGAGCAAGTGCAAGGTCGATCAAATCATCAGATTTGATACCTTCATATTTTGCTCTTGACTGTCCATAAAAATATGCAAGGATCATACCAAGGCATATGATTATACCGTACCATTTGATTTCGCGTCCAAAAACCGTGAACGCTGTGCTGTCTATCAGAACGGGATCAAGTCCCAATCCGGGAAAGCCTATCTCATTCATCGCAGTTTTCCCAGTTGTGATAGATATCCTGAACGTCGTCGTTATCCTCGAGGTGCTCGATAAGAAGGTTCATATTCTTGATATCGTCAGCAGACTCGAGTGTGATGTAGTTCTGGGGGATCTTATCGTTTTCTGCAGAAAGAATTGCATAGCCTGCAGCCTCAAGAGCTTCTCTTACTGCTGTGAGGTCGGATGTTTCTGTGAAAATCTCGTAAACGTCGCCGTCGGACGCGAAGTCTGCAGCGCCTGCCTCGAGAGAAGCCTCCATAAGAGCATCCTCATCGATTGCATCGTCCTTTTCAATGATGATAACGCCCTTATCGTCAAACATAAAGGAAACGCATCCGATCTGACCGAGGTTTCCGCCGTACTTATCAAAGAAGTGACGAACCTCACCGCCTGTACGGTTACGGTTATCTGTTGCAGCAACAACGATTACTGCAACGCCGGAGGGGCCGTATCCTTCGTATACAACCTCTTCATAGTTTGCAACCTCACCGCCTGCTGCCTTCTTGATAGCGCGGTCGATATTATCGTTAGGAACGTTATTAGCCTTTGCCTTTGCAATAAGGTCACGAAGCTTTGCATTTGCACTGGGGTCTGCGCCGCCGTCACGAACTGCAATTGCGATCTCCTTACCGATCTTTGTGAAGATCTTACCCTTCTGGGCGTCTGTCTTCGCTTTCTTGTTTTTAATATTATTCCATTTAGAATGTCCGGACATATTTAACTCCTTCGGAGACTATTCTCCGTTTATTTATTTTTCGAAAACCGGACTCGGTTTTCTTCAATATCTTTTCGCTTTTAACTCTTCACTGTTACCTGAAGGTCTGACGGCGTCAGATCTTCTTAGGCGCCTTCATACAAATAAGACCGAGTGCACGACCGAGAACTGTCTGAACTGCGGCTGTAAGGCGGAGACGTGTGTTACGAACGCCTTCATCCTCAGCAGAAATAATGGGACAGTTATGATAGAAGCGGTTGAACGCTGTGCAAAGCTCGATAATATATCTTGTGATAACAGAGGGCTCATACTCATTGATCGCTTCAAGGATCTTTTCAGGGAAACGGTTGAGAGTTTTGAGAACGTCTGCTTCTTCATCAGAAGTGATAACAACGTCGTTCTTTGCAAGCTCCCCTGCCTTCTCAAGGATACTGCAGGTTCTTGCATAGGTATACTGAGCGTAGGGGCCTGTGCTACCCTCAAAGCTGAGAGCGTTTTCAAGAATGAAGTTGATATCTCTTGTTCTATTGTTATAGAGGTAATGGAAAACAACTGCGCCAACACCAACTGCCTCAGCAACTGCTTCCTTATCGGGAAGGTTGGGGTTCTTTTCGTCCATAAGCTCTGTAACCTTTTCTATTGCCTGACGGAACAGGTCCTTAAGAAGGATAACGTTACCTGTTCTCGTTGCAAGCTTTTCGCCGCCGATACTAACTGTACCGTAAGGAATATGAATAAGCTTATCCGCCCAATCATATCCCATCATTTCTACAACCTTGAACCACTGAGCAAAGTGGAGGCTCTGGCCGTTACTTGTAACGTAGATGCACTTATCAAAGTTGTATGTGCGCTTTCTGTAAACAGCTGCTGCAATATCACGTGTGGGATAAAGAGTTGAGCCATCGCGCTTAAGGATAAGGCAAGGAGGCATTCCGTACTCCTCAAGATCAACGATGGATGCGCCATCGTCAAGCTTAAGAAGGCCCATATCCTTCATCTTTTCGATCTGCTCTGCCATTTTATCTGTGTAGAAGCTTTCACCGTTATAGCTATCAAAGGAGATACCGAGCTGATCGTATGTCACCTCATATTCCTTGAAGCTTACGTCGATAAACCATTTCCAGAGAGCGATGTTTTCAGGATCGTGCTCCTCAAGCTTCTTAAACTCAGCTCTTGCCTCGTCGTTGAGAGAGGGATCAAGCTCAGCCTCTGCATGGAACTTTACGTAAAGCTCAACGAGAGCATCGATACCCTCGCGTTCAACCTTTTCGCGGTCGCCCCATCTCTTGAAGGCTACGATCTGCTTACCGTTCTGCGTACCCCAGTCGCCAAGGTGGTTGATACCAACGCACTTATAGCCCTCAAACTCGTGAAGAAGCTTGAGAGAATGGCCGATAACAGTTGTACCAAGGTGGCCGATATGGAAGGGCTTTGAAATATTGGGAGAGGAATAGTCAAGCACTGCTGTTTTGCCCTCGCCCTTACCGCTTGAGCCATACATATCGCCCTTCTCCTCAATTGCGAGAAGAACGTTATTTACAAGATAGTCTGTGGATATCTTAAAGTTGAGATATCCGCCGTCGGCAGTTACGGAGGCGATAACGCCTTCGCCCTTGCCTGTCATTGCCTCACAAAGGTCCTTCGCGATCATAGGAGGCGCCTTACGAAGTGTGCGGCTCAGCTTAAAGCAAGGAAGAGCCACGTCTCCCATAGTTGTATCGGGAGGATATTCAAGCATTTCAAAAACTGCCGCAGCGTCAAGATCACAGCCGGGGAATTTCTCCGCTGCTGCCTCTGCCGCAAGGCTTGAAAGCTGATTCTTAAAATCAAGCATCTGTATTTTCCTTTCTTTTCCCTCTTTTTTGCGAGGGATATAAAACGGCGAAAAAGGACAAAGCTGCGCTTCATCCTTTTTCGACCTTATGGTCAGTTATTAGCTGTCTTTGCATTCTGCGCGTCAAGAAGATTATGGATCTTCTGAACGGGATTAAGCAGAGTGGAAATAGAAGAATCGTGATTGAGTGTGTCAATGATATATGCAACGTACTTGCACATATTTACAGATTCGTGCCAAGGACGAGCAAGGATCTCAGGATCTGTGTATGTGAGGTTGGTTGTGAATACCTTATCAAAGAGGCCTTCCTCATATGCGCGGTCGAATACGCCGGGGCCGGAAACAAAGAGACCGAATGTTACGAAGAGGAATACTCTGCGTGCGCCCTTTGCCTTAAGCTGTGCGGATACGTCGAGAATAGAGTCGCCGGAGGAGATCATATCGTCTACTACGATAACGTCCTTGCCTTCAACGCTTCTGCCGAGGTACTCGTGAGCCTCGATGGGGTTCTTACCGTCGATTACAACTGCGTAGTTTCTTCTCTTATAGAACATACCGAGATCAACGCCGAGAAGAGATGCATAATACATACTTCTGCCCATTGCGCCTTCATCGGGAGAGATGAATACCATACTGTCCTTATCAAAGCGAACGTCGGGCACTGCGCGAACAAGCGCCTTGAGCATCTGATAAGAAGGACGGATGTTATCAAAGCCGCTAAGAGGAATAGCATTCTGAACTCTGGGGTCGTGAGCATCAAATGTGATGATGTTGGAAACGCCCATAGCTACGAGCTCCTGAAGTGCAAGAGCACAGTCAAGGCTTTCTCTGCTTGTTCTCTTATGCTGTCTGCCCTCATAAAGCATGGGCATGATAACGGAAATTCTTGTTGCCTTTCCTGCAACGGATGCAATAACTCTCTTAAGATCTGCAAAATGATCGTCAGGACTCATGGGAACCATTCTGCCCTGCATCTTATATTCAACACCATAGTTAAAGCAATCGGAAATGATATAAATATCATGACCTCTTGCGGAATCGTGAAGCATCGCCTTACCTTCACCGGATCCGAATCTGATGCAATCAGCGTTCATAACGAAATCCTGATCGTCATCGTGACGTCTCCACTGCTTGAGATATGAATCTACTACCTCAACAAACTGCTCGCAACCTCTCATGGCAATAATGCCAAGCTCACCGTTTAAGCGCTCCATATTCTCCTCCGTAAAAAAAGAAAATAATAATATAGTTTAATTTAGATTTTCATATAGAAATACTTATGCTCAATTGTACCACATTTTATCGAATTATGAAAGTTGTTTTACCAAACCTTTATCCGCAAAGGTGATTTTCTACGCCTTGCACAACCAGCTACGCATTTAACGTCGTTCTTTGGTCATTTTCTACATCAATATATCCTACAAACGACTAAAAAAGGACTTTTTGACATTTATCTATCAAAAAGTCCTTTGATATTTTATTTCGCATCAAGCCAATTTGCGCCTACTGACACCTCGGCCGTAAGCGGAACTGTTGTTTTCACAGCACTTTCCATCTGCTCTCTTAGGATAGCAGACGCCTTATCAACAACACTCTTATGGCACTCGATTATAAGCTCGTCGTGCACCTGAAGAATAAGTCTCGCATCAATTCCGGCTTCCTTTAACGCCTTATAAACTCCGATCATTGCGATCTTGATTATATCGGCGGCGCTTCCCTGAATTGGGCTATTCATAGCAACTCGTTCGCCAAAGGCCTGAAGATTCTTATTCTTTGCAGAAAGCTCGGGAATGGGACGGCGGCGACCGAACATTGTTACCGTATATCCCTTTTCTCTTGCCTCTGCCTTTGTATTATTGAGATACTGATCAACCTTTGTATAAGTTGCAAGATAGCTATCAATATACTCTCTTGCCGCCTTGCGTGTAACGCCTATATCCTGCGCAAGAGAGAAATCTCCGATTCCGTAAACTATACCGAAATTGACCGCCTTTGCTCTTGAGCGAAGCTCCTTTGTTACTGCCGCGAGCGGAACACCGAACACCTTTGATGCTGTTGAAGCGTGGATATCCTCGCCCGAGATAAACGCCTCTCTCATAGCCTCATCCTCCGAAATTTCAGCAAGGAGGCGAAGCTCGATCTGAGAATAGTCGGCATCAAGGAGAACATAATCGTCGCTCTTGGCAACGAAGAACTTTCTGAGTTCTCGTCCAAGCTCCGTTCTGACGGGAATATTCTGTAGGTTGGGATCAACTGAGGAAAGACGTCCCGTTGCCGTTCCTGTCTGATTGAAGCTTGTGTGGATCCTTCCGTTTTCATCACAAAGCTCTATGAGATTTTCGCCATAGGTGCCCACAAGCTTTGCCACCTGACGATAGAAAAGAATATCCTCAACGATGGGATTACCCGCGCGAAGCTTGGAAAGGGTTTCCGCATCGGTTGCATATCCTGTTTTGGTTTTCTTTAAGGCAGGAAGTCCCATTTCCTCAAAGAGCACCTCGCCAAGCTGCTTGGGAGAATTCAGATTAAATTCTCTGCCGGCAAGCATATAAATTCTTTCTTCTGTCTGATGCATAAGCGCCTTAAGGCTGTCTATATATCCGTGAAGTCCATCAGCATCAAGCTTGAAACCAAGAACCTCCATTGAAGCAAGCACGGGAGAAAGAGGAATTTCAATTTCGTAAAGAAGTTTTGCCATTCCCTCCTTTTCAAGCTCAGCCTTAAGCTCGGGATAAAGAAGGCGGCAATACCACTCCTCTCCGTCCTCTCCTGCTGTTACGCCCAAATATCGGAGGGCCAGCTTAGAGATGGGATAGGAGCTTTCTCCGGGAGAAAGGAGATATGCGGCCGTCATTGTATCAAAAATACACTTGGGCTCTATATCATATGCTGCGCACGCGATACAAAGCTTTTTATAATCGTGGCACACAACGCCATTTTCAAGCATTTCCTTTGCCTCTGCTATATCAAGGGAAATGCGCTTTTCGCCATCTGTCAGGCAAAGTTTATTCCCTGAAACTGAAACGGCAATCTCACCCTTAAGCTCTGCCGCCTCGGACACCTCGGGCATTTCAATTCTCGTTTCAGGCTCCTCGGATGCAACCTCCTCAAGGCCGAATCTTTTAAGAAGAGCTGAAAACTCAAGGCGGACGAACAATTCGGACAGAGCCTTATTATCGGGGGATGCCTCAAGCTCGGTCATGGCTACTCCTACGGGTGCCTCACGACTGATCTTAGCGAGGTCATAGGACATATAAGCATTATTCTTATCGGCAAGGAGCTTTTCAGAGGCAGACTTCCCTGCTCCGCCAAGCTTTTCGTCAGCATAGAGTCCGTCAAGGCTGCCTGCTGCAGCAATAAGCTTAAGAGCAGTTTTCTCGCCGATACCCTTTACGCCCGGAATATTATCGGACGTATCACCCATAAGCGCTTTTACGTGAACGAACTGCTCAGGCGTGATTCCGTATTCCTCTGCAAACTTATCGGGTGTGTACACCACGTCCTCTTTGGTTTTAACAAGCACAACGCTTGTTGTTTCCGTTATAAGCTGGAGAGAGTCTCTGTCTCCTGTGAGAATATACGAATGAATGCCACCCTCGGAATCTCCCATTCCCGCAAGAGTTCCAAGAATATCGTCTGCTTCCCAGCCCTCGCACGTGAGAACCTTGAAGCCCATATCTGCTGCCGCCTCCTTTGCAATGGGAAGCTGCTCTGCAAGCTCCTCGGGCATTCCCTTTCTTGTTGCCTTATATCCGTCGTACATTTTATGGCGGAACGTGGGAGAGCGCATATCAAATGCGCAGGCAAGATAATCGGGAGAAAGAGCGTCTATATGCTTTTTTAAGATATTTACAAATCCGTAAACTGCATTTGTAGGTATACCCTCCTTTGTTGTAAGGGGGCGGATTCCGTAGAATGCGCGGTTAAGGATACTGTTTCCGTCTACTATAAGTAATTTCTTCATACAAATCTCCAAGCTCTTAATAGATATATTGTACCCTTTTTCAGCGCTAAAGTCAACAAAAAGCGCCGCATTTGCGGCGCTTTGATTTAGAGGTGCTTTTTATTGAATATAGGGATGCTTATAACAAGAGAAGCTACTATAGTAACTACTGAAACTATAAGTGCCTTGGTATAATCATCAAAAGTCAAGATACCGTAAATCAGAGAATTGCCATCTGTAAGCATTGTGGGCAAATATTCACTAAATTTAGGTATCAAAGCAAGCATATATGATAACATCACAACTGCGCCCGTGCCAAGAAAAACTCCCGTGCTTGAGGCAAAAGCAGTTGAAAACAGAACTATTAGTGATACAACAAGCACTCCAAAGAGCCACCAGGAAATCACTGAAAACATAAGGCTTTTTGCCACGCTGTTATCCCAGAAATATGCATTATAACCATAGGTGATTCCAAAGCAGGCAAAATATCCTGCCGTCCAAAGAAGAATTAAAACTATCGTCTTTGACACTACTACCTTATAGCGCTCAAGGCCCTTTGTCAGCGAAAGAATAAGTGTTCCCGTCTGATATTCCTTTGTGAAAATGCTGCCCTCAAGCAAAACGAATGCTATTAGCGCCATAGGGATATTTTTGAAAAACTGAACCCATGAATCCATTGCGCTTACTTCAACTGCAGTTACGGTCATACCGCTTTCCGCAAGAGATTCCGCCATTACCTCAAGAAGCCATGGAGTCATTTTAGCAATTGCGTGGTTCATTATGCCGAACAGAACGAAGAGAATGCAAAGAAACATTAACTTGCCCGAGCGCACCTGCTCTGTTATCTCCTTTTTTGTGAAGGCTAAAAATGATCTCATTTGTCATTCACCTCCATAAACAGAGATTCAAGAGTGGGTTCAACTCGCTCAAAGTGCTGAACTGAGGTACAATTATCCGCAAGATAGCGCAAAACGTCTGCCGCAGAATAGTCCTTTTCGCTGAACACAAGCTGATATTCTCCCGTTTTACGGGCATTGGCAAAACTGCGTAGCATCTTGTCTATATCATCAGCAGAATCTGTCTCAAGAAGATATTCCTCACTGCGATATTTGGTTTTAATTTCAGAGAGCTTGCCCTGGATATTAACTACGCCGTTACTCAGAAACGCAACGTCTGTGCATATCCTCTCAACGTCGGAAAGAATATGAGTTGAAAACAGCACCGTTGTTTCGTTTTTAACGGATACGAGGATATCTAGTATCTCTTTTCTGCCTACGGGGTCAAGAGCGGATGTTGGCTCATCGCATATAAGCAGCTTAGGTCGGTTAAGAAGCGCCTGCGCTATTCCAAGACGCTGCTTCATTCCTCTTGAAAAGCCCTTGATGCGATGCTTTTCATCTGCAAGCCCCACAAGAGAGAGAAGCTCATTTATGCGCTCCTCGTTTTCAGCCTTACTGAGTCCGCTGATCTCTCCGCAAAAGCGAAGATATTCAGGCGCTGTCATAAATGGATAAAACTCGGGCACGTCGGGCAGATATCCTATATAGCGATTGGTGGCGGTCTGACCGTATACCACAGCCTCGCCGTTCACTCTTATCTCGCCTCCATCGGCCTTCAAAAGACCGAGGACGGTTTTCATAGTGGTGGTCTTTCCCGATCCGTTCTTTCCAACAAAGCCGAATATGCTATGCTCCGGAACTGACAGATCAAGCCCCGACAGCACCTCTTTATCACCAAAGCGCTTATAAAGACCGGTGATAGAAAGCATATCCATCACGCGTCCTCCTTACCGAGAAGGAAATACAGAATGGGGCCAACGTAGTTCATAAACACGATAGTTATCACAAGCCAAAGGGCGCGGTTTCCGCGCTTATATGTTTTATGAGTTAAAATGTGAAAAAGCGTATAACCGAACAAAGCAAACTGAACGATCACAAGCGGCAACAAAAACGGAAGGAATTCCATAATATTTTCCATTAGTTCTCTTTCTCCTTTTCTTTATATACCTCAACGCACAATCCCTTGCGTCCGCAATTGGGGCACTTCAGGCGGCGCATTTTCGGAGTGTGATATGCCCAGAATATTTCTTTAAAGCGACATTTGAAGATCTCGTGACATTCAGGACAAATATAAGCAACGCGGCTGAAATAATACCACGATATCCATATTCCCCACGGGATAGCTATTCCAAGCCAAACTAAAAACAGCCACCATAAATTGCTTGTTATCCACAAAACAATTGACGTCCATTGCAGAACAGTCACAGGAATACCTGTCAAAACCATAAGCCATCGCATTTTTTTCAGTTTGTTTTTATTTTCCATTATGCGAGCTATATCACCTATGGAGTCAACGGAAAAGCTTTCTATACTTTTCATCTCACGCTTAAAGCTTTCAACAACGCTCAGCTTTTTCTGCACCTCGGCAAATTCATCTCGAAGCTCCTTTTCCTGCTGATCAAGCAAAACGGAAATTATCTTTTCGGGATGCTCATCTTCAAAAAGCTCTCCTATTCTGTTTATGGGAACTCCCGCATCGCGAAGAAAGCATATGATTCTCATCCTCTTAAGATCATCCTCTGAATACAGACGGCGACCGCCCTCTGACAATTCGCTTGGAACAAGAATGCTTCTTGAATCATAATACTGAACCGTTCTGACAGACACACCGCAAAGCCTCGCAAGCTCTCCCGTTGTATACTTTGACATAGCTCTCACCTCCTTATACGCTGATTTTACATCATTACGCAGCGTAACAAGCAATACCTTAACTGAATTTTTTATAAAATAAACACAAAAAGCGGCAAAATTATTATAATCTCACCGCTTTTGACTTTTTCACAGTATTTTATCAGAATATCATTTTAACTGCGGCTTCCTTGACCTCAATATCAGCCTCTTTATAAGAGCCGCCAAACTCACCGTCGATAGTCCAGGGGATATCGTTTTCACTTTCAACGTGGACCTTTGTTGTTTTAAGAAGATATACCATATTATCATCGGGAATCTGTGTTACCAGAATA
>JAZQVW010000110.1:0-8954 GCA_045632025.1 Candidatus Avispirillum sp.
GAGGGGAATCGGCGCACGGTAACGTCAAGAGCACTTTGGAGAATAGGTCGGTCAACCTCCTCCTTAAGTGTTGCGGAAAGGCGGAAAACGTTGCTCCAGCTATTGCTTCTTGCAGCAGGATATATCTTCGCTGCATTGTCAAGTCTCAGCCAACGCAGCTTCTTTTCTTTTGATAGATGATCGTTCAAAAATCTGTTTATCTCGCCTATATCACCATTGTTTTCACTAAGCCCGTAAAGCAGATATGCATGCCACATATCGGGAGCAACTCTCAGACTGCTTTTGCATTTTGATGCAACAAGCTTTCTGTGCAGCCCCACGGAATCGTCAAGCATTATCTCGCTTCCGCCAACAAATATAGCGGATGGAGGCATTCCCATGAGGTTTGCTCTCAAGGGTGAAGCCAAAGGATTATTGGGATCTTCGGTATAAGCGCTTGCAAAAAACTCAAGCGTCTTTTTAGTCATAGATGGATCTATATCCTTATTGGACTCGTAGGTTTGGCCCGACATAGTTAGGTCAACCCATGGAGATATGGCAATGATGGCACAAGGAAGCTTTATTCCAAGGGTTCTTAATTTAAGACACAATGAATAGCAAAGTCCGCCGCCCGCGCTCTCTCCGCAAAGCGCTATATGCTCGGGAGAATATCCCTTTTCAATCAGATATTTATATGCCTCAACGCAGTCCTCAAGGGCCGCGGGAAATCTGTTTTCAGGAGCAAGACGGTATGCCGCAGCGAACACCTTCACTCCGCATTCCACCGCAAGAGTTGAGCCGAAGCCCTTTGCATATTCAAGCTCTCCCGCAGTAAATCCTCCTCCATGAAGATAGAGGATCACGCCCTGTCTTCTTTCGTCCTTGGGGAGGATCCATGCGCCCTTGAAGCCTTCAAACTCGTGCTCCTTTATGATGACCTTTTCGCTCTGGCGCGCGCCCATAAGCTCTCCGATCTTCTCCTGACCGCGGCGCGTGGCTTCAAGCGAAGCGACCTCAAGCAGCGGCTTTACCAGGGAAAGCTGCTTCCTTATTGATTTAGCGGTAAATGCCACAGCACTTCCTCCCTTCTTCTTTAGCTATCTTTATTCTACCACACTTTACCCACTTTCGCAACACACTGTTTTTTATAAAAATCAAAAAAGCGTTCCGAGGAACGCTTTTTCTTATGTTCTTATACGTAATACGTTATACGGTCGATTTTAAGCTCCCCGTTCTCCTCAACCAAGGCAAAGAACAGAGTTTTCGCGCCATCGCTTCCGATATCATTTCTGAAGGTGCCGTTATTTTTGTATATTCTGTAGGTCACGTTATACGTATAGCTTGTGCCACCGTTCTGATACCTCTCGCTGAGCTTCTCGATTGTTATATCATATATCATCTGAGGAGCAAAACGAACGTAGGGCTCGTTGGTTTTATAATAATTTTCAGTGAACAGATCGTTATATTCATTATATTTTCCGTTAATGGCAAGATCAAAATATTTTAAGAAAAACTTGAGATCCGCTGAGTTTTCATCGCTTTCCTCAACGATAAATTTTTCGCCACCCTTTTTGAAATATATATTGCGGTCAAGCTCCATATATTCGGGAACGCTGGTTACGTCAAGATTGTAATCGGGAGTGTAATTACTATAGCTTTTATCGCTTCCGTACATACCGAGGCTGCCCTCAAAAACGTTTTTTGCAAGGGGCTCAAGAGCAAGAAGCGCTCCGCTTATAATACCGACTGCCGCAAAGATGGCAACGCCTGCTATCATCTTTTTCTTTTTATTCTTTTTCTTTAATGCCGCCTCTTCCTCCTCGCTCATCACGGGAGCGCCTTCGGGAAGGATTCCATCATCAAGCTCGGGCATTTCAAGATCCTTATTTTCGTTCATTATAACCTCCGCTTATTAAAAAGCTTTTTCACTTTCTACAGTATATACCACAAAAAGATTTTTTTCAAGCCATTTATTAAACAAGCAACGGAAACGAAAACAGCATTCGTCTGACATCGGAATAAACTTTATAAAAATCGGACAGGGGCAAGGGGTTTTCTCCAAGACCGCATTCAATTGTAAAGGAGGGCTTTCCAATCTCCTTGATATACCAATCCGTCAGTCCGCCGTATGATGCCATTCCCTCGGGCTCGTCTATGGAATATCCTGACAAAAGCTCCATCTGCTTTGCAATAGAATATGCTCCCTTGGGGCATTTTCCGCTTGAGGTATAATATATTTTTTCTCCCTGAGAATGGAGGGTCATAACCGCCTTTATCTTTTCATTAAAGCGCAGATAGTTTGCAACTGCGCCGGATTCGCTCTCCGATTCGGGAGAAACTCCCGAAAACCTGCTTCCACCTGCTTCTATTCCCTTTTCTGCCTCAATTTGCTTATATTCGTAAAAACCTGCATCGTAGTTATGATTCAGGTCCACTCCCCTCGCATTTGCATTCCATTTTGAAAAATCTCCGCCGCTCATTTTCATTAAGCGCTCATACAGCACGCAGTCCTTATCTACTCCCTTGAGATGCAGCTGCACTCCGTCATAATTCAGGCAAGGAACGATATGTATGCATCGGCTTTGATAAAGCTTCCGTATACTGATACCGAAGGCATTTGCGGAGTTCTTATAATACTCACAATATTCGTTTATAAATCTTAAAAGGAGCAAAGTTGTCATCCATTCCGTTGCGTGGTGACATCCCACGTAAAACACGTCTGCCTCAGCTTCAGGAGAGCCTACGTCCACCATATAAATGCTCCTGCCAAGCGTTGTTTCTCCTATAGAAGTCACTCCTATAAAATCATATCTTGAGGTGAATATATTTATTATATCCCTTACGCTTTCAAAATCCGGAAATATCTTCATATCGATAAGCGGACAACCGGGGTCTGTGATATTATTTTGCTTCATTACTCTTTCCTTTCACAAATAGTTATGATTGATATATATTTAAATCCCCCCATCCTTATGCACATCAAATTTTTACAAATGAGTTCTTGTATTATTAGATGAAATATGATAGAATAAATAAAATTTATTTATAGTGGATCATTATGGAACAAATCAAAAAAAGATTTTATCTCAGCTTTATATTGATGCCGTTTATATCATTGATCTTAGCTAAGGCATTATACATATTCGCATCAATAACTGCCTCTGATATATACTACACGGGCTCATCCTCCGTTATCATGAGGCTCATTCCTCATTTTTGCAAATACGGATACGTGATATTCGATCAGCTGTATTTAGGTGCCTCCGTTGCAGCTATAGTGTATTCAATAACGTTTTTTGGCAAAAGAACTGCTTTTAAAGCAGCCTTTGCATCTATCGTTATTTTTCTGCTGACCTTCGTGGCTGAGCTTTCATATAACGTTTTGAGAAACAGCCTTTCAGCTGCTCAGCTTGTTGCCGCAGCTTTAGCAATGCTCTCCGAGCTTCTGTTCTTTGTGGCTATCATAATTGCCGCAGGCGCATTCGCAACAGTTTTTCTGAAAAAAAGCTTCACAAGCAAACGACGCGACCGCTTAAAGCGCTACTCCGCTTACGGAGCAACTCTCATTCCTATTGGAGCCTCCGCTCTTATAAGAATTTTCGATATCACCTTTTTCAACGTTATCCCCTTTCTCAGAGAATATGACGATATTCGCGCAAACGAGGTGGTTGACATCGTGCTCGACTATGCATACTGCATCGGAGTCCACTTCCTTCTCGCCCTCGCAATGGCGTTTATCGCTCTCAGCATATACAAAAAACTTACAGGTGCTCTCAAGCCTAAATATACAGGAGTTTCAAAATGAAAAGATTTATTTCCCTCGCATTGGCGCTTATCCTCGTTATGCTTTGCTTTGGCGGATGCAGCAATGCAAAATATAAAAAATACGACAGCACGGGAGAAAGATACGATATTTATCTTCCCGACTATATAGACGTTGCAAATTATTCGGCACTTGAGGTTCCCAACATCGCATTCTCCGCAACAAACGAGATCATTCAGAAAAAGCTTGACCGCGACCGCGCTCTCTACTCTCCCGATGAATATACCACAGATCACGGAGCTGAATATTGCGACAAGGCTGACATCGTTACAGAATGCTACGTAGACGGAGAAATTTACGACCTTTTTACCTTTGAGCTTGACTACAGAGATCAGGGACACAGCGTTGTAGTTGGCTGTAACGACCTGGATGTCCCCGAAATCGACGAGGCTCTCTACGGCATGAAAACAGGCGATACAAAAACCATCACCTTTAACTTTCCCGATCCCTTCTATCGCTCACTTTCCATGTCCGGAAAAGAAGCAACCTTAAAGATCACGATGAACGCACTCTATGACGTTGAACTCGTTGAAGAAACAGACCAATTCTTCTATGATCACTTTGGATATGCCATAAAAGAATACCGCGCTTATCTCACCAAAAATCTCGAAGATGAATACAACGGATTTATTGAAAACTATAAATCTGCTATGATCTGGGACATCGTCTTCAACAACTCCACAGTTAAAGAATATCCTGAGGCTGAACGCGAAGAGATCTACAACAATACTTTGGCCTCCTACCGCACAAAGGCTAAGGATCTTGGAACAGATCTTGTAACTTACGTTACAAAGGAGCTTAAATACGAAAGCCTTGATGCGTTCTATGAATATCTTGAAGAATATGCAACAGACCATTGCAAGCGCGAAATGATCCTTTACTACATCGCACGTTGCGAAAACCTTAATTACACTAACGAATACTACGAGCAGGAGGTTCTTGAATACGCCGATCAGTATGAGATAACCGACTTTGCAGATGCCGAATCCTTTGTTCACTATATGTTCGGACTTGACAATTTCAAGGAAACTGTTCGCCTCAACTACGTTTTTGAATGGCTGGGTGAAAACGCCAAGCTTCGCGAGGACGTTACTACATACGTTAATAATCTTAACAAATAAAAAGCTATGACCGCATGAATGCGGTCATACTTTTATTTCAAACTACCGGGAGCGGTTATGATAAACGAAAATTTGAAATTACAATTCACAGTTTTAAAAAGAAAGCTTTTTGATAAATACTACCATAATCTGAACGATTGCCAGAGAGAGGCTGTTTACTCCGTTAACGGTCCTCTTCTCATTCTTGCAGGCGCAGGAAGCGGAAAGACAACCGTTCTCGTCAACAGATTGGCACACATTATCCGCTACGGAAATGCTTACAAAACAGACTTTGTGCCTGATTTCGTTTGCGATGCGGTCATTGCAGATATGAACGAGGCTCTCTCACTTTCAGGCGAGGAGCTTGGAGAATATCTTACCCGCTTTACCTATCAGGCGCCTCCTGCCTGGGCAGTTCTGGCCGTTACCTTTACAAACAAGGCGGCAAATGAGATAAAGGCTCGTATAGCCTCCAAATTCGGAGACGACTCAGACGAGGTCCGCGATATCTGGACGGGCACCTTCCACTCCGTTTGTATGCGTATTCTCCGCCGCTACGGAAGCCTTGTGGGCTATCGCGACGGCTTTGGTATTGCTGATACAAACGATCAGAAAAAGCTTATTGAGGACTGCATGAAGCAGCTCAAGATAGACACGAAGAATCTTGCGGCCAAGGCTGTTATTTCCGAGATCAGCCACGCAAAGGACAAGCTTATGACTCCCGAGGATTATGAAGCATATGCGGGAAGCGATTTCAGACTCAAGAAGATAGCCTCCGTTTACACAATGTATCAGGAGCGCCTTTTCAAATCTAATCTTCTTGACTTTGACGATATCATTATGCAGACCGTTCGCCTCCTTTCCGAAAACGAGGCTGTGAGAAGCAACCTGCAGAATCGCTTCAGCTATATCTCAATCGACGAGTATCAGGACACCAACCCTGCGCAGTTCAAGCTGGTCACTCTCCTTGCAGACCTTCACAAGAATCTTATGGTCGTTGGCGATGACGATCAGTCCATCTATAAATTCCGCGGTGCAACTATTGAAAACATACTCACCTTTGATAAAACGTATCCCGAGGCAAAGGTTGTCAAGCTTGAGCAGAACTACCGCTCTACTAAAACTATCCTTGACGCGGCAAATGCAGTTATTGCAAAAAACACGGAACGCAAGGGCAAAAAGCTTTGGACTGAAGGCTCAAAGGGCGACTCCATCAATATGGTGAAGCTTCAGACTCAGCTTGATGAGGCAAGATATATTTCCGACACGGTCTCAAGCCTCCACGAGCAGGGAGAATCCTTCCGCGATTTTGCCGTTCTCTACAGAACGAACGCTATGTCCCGCGCGATCGAGCAGGCATTTGCAAAGAGCGGTATTCCTTACCGTATGCTTGGCTCTCTCCGATTCTTTGACCGAGCCGAGATCAAGGATATCCTTTCCTATCTTGCAATAATCAACAATCCCGACGACAGCGTTCGTCTTCGCAGAATAATCAACACGCCCAAGCGCGGAATCGGCGAAAAAAGCATTGGCGCCGCTGAGGCTATCGCTTATGCTGAGGGCACTACTCTTCTCTCCGTTATGCGCCGCGCAAGCTCCTACGTTGCTATTCCTAAGGGAGCGGCAACCTCTATGGTTGCTCTCGCCGAAATGCTTGATTCCCTTCGCAGCAGTGCCTCCGAAATGAAGGTTTCGGCTCTAATTGAAACCATTGCTGTTAAGTCCGGCTACAACGCTATGCTTATGGCAGCAGGCGAGGAAGAAAAGGAGCGCCTTGAAAATATCGGAGAGCTTGTTTCAACCGCCAAGCAGTATGAAGAATCTGCCGCACTTCCCACCATATCCGAATTTCTTGAGGACGTTGCACTTGTTTCCGATATCGACCGATACGACGAAACAGCAGACGCTGTTGTTCTTATGACCATCCACAGCGCAAAGGGTCTTGAATTCCCCAAGGTGTTTCTCCCCGGCTGGGAGGAGGGTATCTTCCCCGGCTTCCAGACTATTATGAATCCCGATGAAATGGAAGAGGAGCGCCGACTTGCTTACGTTGCTATAACAAGAGCAAAGAAGACTCTTTGGATCACTCACGTTCACCAGAGAATGATGAACGGCTCAACTCAGTATAACCAGAAATCCCGCTTCGCAGGGGAGATCCCCCCTTGGCTTACAGCAGAGGATGACCGCACCTATAGCTCCTTTGGTTCCTACGGATCTTATGCTCAGAACAGTGAAAGAAGCTATCAGTCAAGCTACTCCACGCAGCTTCCCAAAAAGGCAGGCAACACGCCTATTTATAACCACGGCGGAGCAGGAAGCGGATGGGGCACGGGCACTGAGCGCGCGGCTTATACGGGTAACGTTCCCACTAAAAATGTTAAGGCAGCTGCAGGTCTCCCCTCCTTTGAAAAGGGAGACAGAGTTCGCCACGCAACCTTTGGAGCAGGAACCATTAAAAGCGCTCGCTCTATGGGCGGCGACACCCTCTACGAGGTTGAATTTGACACGGTTGGCACAAAGAAGCTTATGGCTTCCTTTGCACGACTGAAAAAAGACTGATACAGGAGAATTTATGCTTCGAATCGTTCTTAATGAAAACGACGGCGGACAGCGCCTTGACAAGTTTTTGCAGAAAACTGTGCGCGATCTGCCCACGTCTCTTATGTATAAATACATCCGCACCAAAAGAATTAAGGTGAACGGCAAAAAGGCAAAGCAGGATATGAAGCTTGCCGCAGGGGATATTATTGAATTATACATTCCCGAGGAGTTCACCAACGCGGAAAAGAAATCAAAAGCCGATACCTTTTCTCTCGTCACGGAAAAGCCCGACATCGTTTACGAGGATGAAAATATTATGATCTGCGACAAGCGCCCCGGCCTTCTTTCTCACACGGGCGATAATGATGAAAACAACTCCTCAAGCCTTTCTGAAAAGGACACTCTTATTTTCATCATTCAGGCTTATCTCAACGCCAAAGGAGAATATTCTCCCGAGGACGAGGCCTCCTTTGCTCCTGCACTTTGCAACAGGATCGACCGCAACACGGGCGGTCTTGTTATTGCGGCAAAAAACGCTATGGCGCTGAGAGAAATGAACAGACTTATCCGAGACGGCAAGGTCAACAAGCAGTATCTTTGCGCGGTACACGGAAGACCCAAGCCTGCATCGGCCACTCTTAAGGGCTTCCTTTTCAAGAATTCCAAGACAAAGATGGTTACCGTTTATCGCGAAATGCGACGCGGAGCCAAAGAGATAATTACTTCCTACAAAACTTTAAAGCACAATCCCGAATTAAATCTCTCCCTCCTTGAGGTCACTCTCGGCACGGGCAGAACTCATCAGATAAGAGCTCATATGGCAAGCATCGGCCATCCCCTTCTCGGCGAAGGCAAATATGCGGAAAACAAAAACGACCGAAAGCTTGGCTACAAGCATCAGGCTCTTTATTCCTATAAGGTCTCCTTCAAAAATGCGGACGGCGAGCTTGAATACCTGAATTCAAAGGTGTTTGAGGCTAAAAAGAAAAATATTAAATTCCTTGAGCTGTTCAGATGAAGCTAAAACCGTCTGTCAGCTATCTGCTCTATGCCCTGTGCGGAGCGCTTTCAGCGCTTCCCTACGTTGAAACCGCCCTCTGGGTGCTTTCGTGGCTATGCTTCGTGCCCGTTCTCTATTGGGAATTTACAAGAGAAAACGACGAAAAAAGGCCATATTTCAAGGCGTGGAAAAGAGGCTTTGTGTTCTTCTACACCTACGGCCTCGTTCTGTTTTATTGGTTCATAGAGCTGTATCCTCTTGATTTTGCAGGCTTTCAGCCACTTGCCGCATTGGCTGTTGTGGCTCTCGCCTGGTTCGGCCTTCCCGCCGTTCAGGCAATGGTTTCGGCTTTTATCGTTGTTTTGCTGTGCTTTTTCAAGCGCCACAACGTTAAATCCTGTCTTTACCCCGTTTTTGCGGCCTCCCTTTGGGTCACAAGCGAATGGGCTCACACCCTTACCTGGCTCGGTCTTCCCTGGGGCAGACTTGCCATCGGACAAACGGCACGTCT
>JAZQVW010000111.1:0-3460 GCA_045632025.1 Candidatus Avispirillum sp.
AAACCTTCCCCAGCGGGGAAGGTGGCTGAGCCGGGGCGAAGTCGGATGAGGAGAAAATCTTTTGATTAAGGCTCTCCTCACCCACCATTTTGCAGAGCAAAATGGTCCCCCCTCCCCGCTGGGGAGGGTTTGTAATAAATGCTAAATTATCGTTTATAACCTAAAGTCACCCACAACCTTATTGTGCCGAAAATAACTTCTTGAGAAAGTAAGCTAAAGATGATATAATAATAAAAAAGGACTAAGAAGGAGCAAGGCTATGAAATATATAAATATTGGCGGAAGTGTTAAGGCGTCTGCGGTTTCTCTCGGTTGTATGAGAATGAGCGGGCTTTCGGAAAAGGAAGTTGATGCAATAATCGATTCCGCACATGAATTTGGAGTTAATTTCTTTGACCACGCTGACATTTACGGTGGCGGCGGCGCTGAGAGAGTTTTCGGTGAGTATCTGGCTCGTCACAAGGGCGCAAGAGAAAAGATGATCATTCAGACCAAGTGCGCTATCCACGACGGGCAGTATGATTTCTCAAAGGAGCATATTCTTCGCTCTGTGGACGGAAGTCTTTCCCGTCTTGGTGTTGACTACGTTGACTTTCTCCTGCTCCACCGTCCCGACACTCTGATGGAGCCTGAGGAGGTAGCTGAAGCCTTTGACATTCTTGAGGCATCGGGCAAGGTTCGCCATTTCGGCGTTTCAAACCAGAATATGATGCAGATGGAGCTTCTTAAAACAGCGGTAAAGCAGCCCCTCTCCGTCAATCAGCTTCAGTTTTCCGTAACCGAGGCGGGAATGGTGACCTCGGGAATGAACGTTAATATGAAAAACGCGGAATCCGTTATGCACGACGGCGGATTTTTGGAATATAGCCGTATTAAGAATATAACCATCCAGACCTGGTCTCCCTTCCAGCACGGCTTTTTTGAGGGCAACTTCGTTGACAACGAGGATTTCCCCGCTTTGAACGAAAAGCTTGCTGAGATAGGTGAAAAGCACGGTCTTACAAAAACAGGCGTAGCAGCGGCGTGGATACTTCGCCATCCTGCAAATATGCAGCTTGTTGCGGGAACTATGAACCCCAAGCATTTAGAGGAAATTTGCAAGGCGTCCGACGTGGTGCTCACAAGAAGTGAGTGGTATGAGATATACCGCGCGGCAGGGCATTGCTTGCCTTGATTTAAAGGAACGGATTATGTTTGATTTTAAGAATAAGGTCGCCGTTGTAACGGGCGGCGCAGGCGGAATCGGAAAATGTATTGCAGAGCAGTTTTCCTTGGCAGGGGCTGAGGTTTGCGTTATTGATATTGCAGATAATGATTTTTTTGTTGGCGACATTGCTGACAAAGCAACTCTTGAGGAGTTTGCAAAAAAAGTTATCCTTTGTCACGGTCACGTTGACTATCTTATAAACAATGCGCCCCCTAAGTCCTGCGGAATCACAAGCTGCAGCTATGAGGATTTTGAATATGCGCAGAGAGTTGGCGTAACAGCGCCCTTTTATCTTTCCAAGCTTTTCGCCCCTTATTTTGCAGAGGGCGCAAGCATTATAAATATATCCTCCTCACGCGACAGAATGAGCCAGGCGGAAACCGAGAGCTATACTGCGGCAAAGGGCGGCATCTCTGCTCTCACTCACGCGCTGGCTGTGAGCCTTGCAGGGAAGGTGAGAGTAAACTCAATTTCCCCCGGCTGGATAGACACGGATTATACGGTGTATGATGGCGCGGATGCGATCCAGCAGCCTGCAGGCAGAGTCGGAAACCCTCTTGACATTGCCAATATGGTGCTTTATCTTTGCTCCCCTATGGCAGGATTTATCACGGGCGAGAACGTTTGTATTGACGGAGGTATGACCCGTCAGATGATATACCACGGAGACCACGGCTGGACTCTTGAAAAATAAATATTTATAGGTGAAATAATGATCAGAGAACTTATGCACGATCCCATCTTTCTTGCGGGGAAGGCGGAGATGGCAACGAAGGATGATATAGAGGTAGCGGACGATCTGCTTGAAACACTTATTGCCCACAAGGAGGGCTGTGTTGGTATGGCGGCAAATATGATCGGCGTGAAAAAGCGCATCATCGCCTTTCTTGACGAGAGCGGCAAGGCGCCTACGTACACGGTTATGTTCAACCCCGAGATAATCAAGAAGGACGGGGCTTACAACACGGAGGAGGGATGTCTCTCTCTTCTCGGCGGACCTCGCCCCTGCAAGAGATATAAAACCATCAAGGTTAAATATCAGACAACAGATATGCAGCCTCGCATCAAGACCTACACGGGCTGGACCGCGCAGATAATCCAGCACGAGGTTGACCATTGCGACGGAATTCTTATATAAAGGAGAATTAAGATGCTTAAATTTATATGCTATCCCAAGTGCACCACCTGTCAGAAGGCGAAGAAGTGGCTTGACGATAACGGCGTGCAGTATGAATTAAGAGATATCAAAGCAGACAACCCAAGTGCAGATGAGCTTCGCGCGTGGTACACTGCAAGCGGACTTCCCCTGAAGAAATTCTTCAACACAAGCGGTCTGCTTTATAAGTCCCTTGAGTTAAAGACCAAGCTTCCCGAAATGAGCGAGGAGGAGATGCTCTCCCTTCTTGCAACGGACGGTATGCTTGTTAAAAGACCGATTTTAGTCGGGGACGATTTCGTTCTCGTTGGGTTTAAGGAAGCTGATTGGGCGAAGACCCTGAATTTTATGATGTAACGGAGAGGCGGTTTGCCTACGTAGGTGAAGATAATATCTATCTCTACTGATAAATTATGCTTTCGCACATTTGTAAACATTCCCATTCCCAGTCCGTTTTTCTGTACATTGGTTCCTATATAATTAAATTACAGAATAAACGAGCGAGGTAATGAGTATGGGAATTTTAGATAAGGCGAAATATGCCAAAAAATTGCATGAGTATTACTTGGAGCATTATGGCGAGAGAAAAACAGACGTGTGGTATGAGCCGCCTGCGGTGAACGTTTTAGTATTTGGCCGCGACGGCAGATTTATCACGCTGAAAAGCCATATTTTGACAGGTAACGTAACGGCATACGTTGAATAAAAAAGGCGACCGATTTGGTCGCCTTTTTTATATTCAATTCTTCATAAGTTCAACGATAACTTCAACCATTTTCTCCATGGACTGCACGGGAACAAACTCGTGAACTCCGTGGAAATTGGCTCCGCCTGTTGAAAGGTTGGGGCAGGGGAGGCCTTCAAAGGAAAGTCTTGCGCCGTCCGTGCCTCCGCGGATGGGAACGATCATAGGCTCAACGCCTGCTGTCTTCATTGCGTTTGCCGCGTTGTGGATGATATGCATAACGGGTAGGATCTTTTCACGCATATTAAAGTAGCTGTCGTTAATTTCCGCTTCGAATGTACCCTCTCCGTAAACTGTGTTGAGATATGCAGTAAGGTCGGCAACAAACTTCTTGCGGGCCGTGAACTTCTCC
>JAZQVW010000112.1:0-8645 GCA_045632025.1 Candidatus Avispirillum sp.
GGTCTATTGGTGATAGACTAAACTTACAAAGAGGTCTATAGATTATAGACCGGATCGGAGGATACTATGGAAGAAATGAAGCTTGGTGTGGTTGAAGCAAAATTTGCAGATCTTATATGGGAAAATGAGCCTATATCATCCGGCGAGCTGGTTAAAATTTGCCTAAGTGAGCTTGAATGGAAAAAATCCACAACGTATACAGTTCTTAAAAAGCTTTGTGAGCGCGGAATATTTAAAAACGAGGGAGGAGAGGTATCCTCTCTTATTTCCCGACAGGATTTTTACGCTGTGCAAAGTGAAAAATTTGTTTGCGACACCTTTGGCGGAAGCCTCCCCGCATTTCTTGCGGCATTTACAAAGCGCAAAGCATTGTCAGCAGAGGAGATCGCGGAGATCCGCCATATGATAGACAGCTTTGAGGAGGAATGAATATGGAAAACATCTTTTTACGTCTTCTCAATCTCAGCATATCGGCCGGCTGGCTCGTTCTTGCTATTATCGCCTTTCGTTTTCTTTTTAAAAAGGCTCCTAAATGGATAGTGTGCCTGCTTTGGGCAATGGTTGCCATCCGCCTTGTTTTCCCTATCTCCATTGAAAGCATATTCAGCCTTGTTCCGAGCGCTGAAACTGTTCCTCAAGAGATAATCTATTCAAAGGATCCGCAGATACACACGGGAATAGATAGCCTTAACAGCACCATCAATCCTATAATCAACGAAACTCTTGCTCCCGAGCCCTTGACCAGCGCAAATCCTGCGCAGATATTATGCATAGTTGCCTGGAACGTTTGGATAGTGGGAATGATCGCTATGATACTGTATGCAATCATCAGCTATATCCGAATCAGATTTAAGGTCAGAGCCTCCATTAAAAAGGAAAAAGGGGTTTACGCTACTGATAATATAGACACGCCCTTTATTTTGGGAGTTATAAGACCTAAAATATATCTTCCCTCTTCAATGAATGAAGAGGATATAGAGCACGTTCTTGCCCACGAAAAAGCGCACCTTTCCCGACTTGATCATTTGTGGAAGCCCCTTGGATATCTGCTTCTCAGCATTTATTGGTTCAATCCCCTTATGTGGCTTGCATATATCCTGCTTTGCCGCGATATTGAGCTTGCCTGCGACGAAAAGGTTATCGGCAAAATGGAGGCAGATGGCAAAAAAGCCTATTCCGAGGCGCTTCTTTCCTGCAGCGTCAGAGGAAAGCTTATTGCCGCTTGTCCCCTTGCCTTTGGCGAGGTTGGAGTTAAGGCAAGAATAAAGAGCGTGCTCAGCTATAAAAAGCCTGCTTTCTGGATAATCATCATTTGTCTTATCCTTAGCGTAGCTTTAGCTGTTTGCTTTTTGACAGATCCTCCTGCTGAGGCTGATATTCCCGACACGGTTGAAATAGTAGAAGTGGGAAGTGAGCTTTCGGGAGTTTCAATTGAAATTAAGGAAATGGATCTTGAAAGCTCACAGCCCTATATAACTGTTGTTTGGAAAAACAACACGGATAAAGGTGTTGGCTTCGGCACTCCATTTGATATACTACGATATGAGGATAATGAGTGGAAGGACTGCAGAGTTACGGAGGCTTTTTGGAATGCAATACTTCACACTATGCATCCCAAATCTGAAAGAGAGATCAAATACAATCTCTGGCACATTGATATGACAAAGGAAGGGCTTTATCGTCTGGAGCTTGAATGCACTATCGACGGCAACGACACAGAATATAAGCTTTGGGTTGATTTTAAATTGAGTGAAGGAATCCCTCTCACAACGGTTAAACAGTACAAGGCTAAAGAAATCGTTTATGAAAATGCAACCTATTCCTACGTTGTTTCCATGGAAAATATGCCCATATGGAAAATTTCCGACGTTTCAAACGGTCTTTTTCTTTGGGAAATGAGCCCAAGCGATATTGACTGGTTCAGCCTTTCGCCAATGACAGAAACTGAGCTTACGGATAAAAATTTTAATAAGCGCCTTAACGTTGGTTCCTTCTGGAGCGACGGACATTCCCTTGAAAAGCTGAAAAGGGAAAACAAAAGAGCCTGGGAGGCAAATTTCATCTCCGAAGACAGCTCATATGACCTTTATATGCTTCTTGAACAGAAAAACGGAGATATGTATCTTTGCCTGGGATACAAGGGCGAAAGCGAAGAATTTGACACATACCGCAACATATTCCTCCTTGAAAAAATGGACGTTGGAAGCGAAGAGAATACCGATATCCGACCTCATCTTATTTACAACGGAAAAAGCTACGTTGATATCACCACAGGAGAAAGCAAATTGCCTGACGGAATGAATCTCAGCTACAAGGGCAGGATCTCTCCCGAAATGGCAAATAATACGGGCCTTGCAGGAATGAGATATTTCGCAAACGAGGAAGATGAATACTATATCTACGTTGAGCATATAGCAAACGGTAAAACCATATATAAATTATGGACAGCAGGAAGAACCAATGCGAAGCCCGTTGCCTCAATGACCTATGTTTGCAGGGTTGCTAAGGATGCCATCAAGCCCTATCTGACTTTATATCCCGATACAAATGAATTTATGTTTAACCTTGCGTCATATTCAAGCTATCTCCCCATGGGAAAGTATACAATGACAGATGATACGCTGACCCTTGACGTTGAAGGCGACGACAACGTTTACGTTTTCAAGGTTAACGGAAATAATCTCTATTTTGATGCAGAAAACTCAACTGAGCTACCCAAATACAAATATTCTGCAAACTCACAGCCTGAATATCCCTTTGTTGACGGTTCGCAATTTGAAAGAGTTTACGGACTGCAAAGCTCATACGATGAGTTTTCATCTACAGGAACAGGCGATATTGACGGCGACGGAATAGATGAAGCTCTCAGCCTTGGTATTGGTCCCACCTCGGGAATATATACCTTCACCATAACCGCAACGGAAAACGGAAAAAAGGAATATTTCAATATTTTTCAAACTGATTATGAGATACAGCTGCAGTCGTTTTTCACAGACGAAGACGGAAAGCTATATCTCAGATGCGAGCCTCTGCAAGATGAAAGAGGAATTGCTCACTTTTTTGAAATAACCGTTGAGGACGGAAATATGGTTCTCAGCGAAAATGGAGAAAAAATGGCATATTGGGGCGAGCAGGGACTTGATTCCAGCTGGCTTACAAGATATGAGGAATAAATTATATTCGTAAAAGTAGGGCGGGGATACCAGCCCCGCCGTTAAATAGTATTAAACTACTTAAAAACGGCGGCCCCGGGTGTGACCGCCCTACGGAAAAATACAATAACTTAAGGCGACCATAATGGTCGCCTATTTTATATTAAAATCCCATTTACCCTCAAATTTAATTGACTTTAGGTGCCATCGGTAGTATAATTACTATGTATATTTATTTTGTACGAAAAGGTACGGTTAAATGGTGGATCTTCTCAATCTTCAAAAGCAATTTATCTTATCCCATCTCCATGAGGGCGACGTTGCAGTTGACTTCACAATGGGAAACGGACACGATACAGAATTCCTCTCCAAAACAGTTGGAATAAACGGCAGCGTTACTGCCTTTGACATACAGCCTCTCGCTCTTGAAAGCACGGCAAAAAATCTCCGCGCGGCAGGCTGCCCCGAAAACTGGCGACTTATCTGCGCTTCCCATCACCTTGCTCCCGAATTCGTTAAGGGTCCCATCAAGGCAGGTATGTTCAATCTGGGATATCTCCCCGGAAGCGGAAACAAGGCTCTCACAACTATGAGAGAAACAACTCTTCCCGCAGTTGAAAACGCCCTTTCTCTTCTCGGACGCGACAGTATTCTTCTGGTTGCAGTTTACCCCGGACATCCCGAGGGAGCCCTTGAAGGCGAGGAGCTTGAAAAATATTTTGCAACGCTCTCAAGATTTAAGATGAGCATCGGCAAATTCAGACTTGTTAATTCCCCCACCTCCCCCTATTTTATGATAGCGGAAACCAAATAAATTAGATCGAAAGGAGTGAGACGCTTGGATTACAATAATATGAACAGACGAGCTTCTCGCTCTGCTTATAACAACAATACTAACACGGCTAAAAAGCCTGTAAATAATCAAAAAAGACCTGCCGCGGCAAGACCTCAGATGCAAAGTCAGACCACAAGAATGCAAAATCCTCAGCCGCAGATGCGACAGACAAGAGCGCAGACTTCTCAGCCGCAGATGAACCGAGCGAGAATGCAGGGTCAGCAGAATGTAAACGTTAGATCTTCTCAGAATCCTAACGCGAGACAGAATTCTCAGCGTCCTGCAGGAAATCGCCCCGCGCAGAATCCTCAAAACAGAAATCAGCGCCCCGTGTCAAAGAATGCTCCCGTAAAAAAGGCTGCTCCCAAGCCGCAGGCGCAGAAAAGAGATTGGGTATATCCCGAGGGATACACTCCCCAGAGACCTCCTCAGAGAAGACCTGCTCCCAATCAGAATCCTCAGAGAAGACCTCAGCAGAAGAAACGCCCCGAGCCTGCTATTAAGGTCAAGATAGACTGGCAGAGAGTCGGCGCCGTTTGCACAGCGATCGCGATCCGCTTTGCCTTGGCTGTTATTTTGGTTTCTCTTACTTTATTCGCATATTTCCGTTTTAATTTCTACACTCAGCCCGCTCCCCCAAATGAAGAGGTTTCCTATAACTTCGTAACCGTTACGGGCGAGGGCGATGATGCCGTTAAAACGACCACAAGCATTTTAGCCGACGGATATTTATCCTACGACCGAGAAGAGCTTCTTATCAGCTTTTCAGAGGTTTCCAAATGGCTTGGAACAGCTCAGGTTGGCGATATCTATTCCATGAGATTCGTTTTAGGAGACGATAACGTCAGTCAGACGGTAGTTTTCCACAACTCCTCTCAGGACGCCTTCGTAAACGGAACTCCCATCGCAATGAAGACCCGAGCTCAGTTCAGACACGGCGAGGTTTGGGTTCCCGTTTCGTTTATAAACGACTATATTACGGGAATTACTATAACTGAAAAGAAGGGAACAGTTTCTATTGAGTTAAACGACGAAGAGCTTTCCTTCTCTCTCTCTCCCACAGACCCGCTCACCCCCGTTCCCATGCTTGAGGACGAATAAAATTTTATAAAGAAAGCTATATCAAATGAAATACGATCAATTATCTAAAGAACTTTCGCAGAGAATTGAATATGATAAGCTAAGCGGAAGCCGACCTTGTGTCGGCTTTCCCGATAATTTGGCGCTTCGCCGCCGCGAGGGACACGACAAACCTACAGTTTGGCGCCCTGCCTTCGTTCGCGACGTTGATAAGATACTCCACTCAGCATATTACAGCCGATTTGCGGACAAAACTCAGGTTTTCTCATTCTACCGCAATGACGATATTTCAAGACGAGCGCTCCACGTTCAGCTTGTTTCAAGAATCGCAAGAAGCATCGGCAGCACCCTTAACTTAAATCTTGACCTCATCGAAGCAATCGCACTTGGCCACGATATGGGTCACACTCCCTTCGGGCATGCAGGAGAGAAATATCTTGACGAACTGTATAGCGCCGAAACGGGGCGCCACTTTGCTCATAATATCCACTCCGCCCGAGTTCTTGACGGAATCTATCCCTATAACATCACCTTGCAGACTCTCTCCGGCATTATTTCCCACAACGGCGAAATGGAATGCGAGATATATCAGCCCAGAGAGCTCACTTCCTTTGAAGAGTTTGATGCCCTTGTTGACGGATGCTATAATGACCTTTCAAACTGCGCCAAGCTTATGCCATCAACTCTTGAGGGATGCGTTGTTAGAATATGCGATATTATTGCATATCTTGGCAAGGACAGACAGGACGCAGTTAAAGCGGGCCTTATCGATAAAGAGGAAAACACCTTTGAATACGGCGCCATCGGCCGTCATAACGCGGAGATAATCAATAACCTCAGCGTTAATATTATAGAAAACAGCTACGGCAAGCCCTATATCAGAATGAGCCGCGAATATTTTGAGGCGCTTCGTTCTGCAAAGCGAAATAACTACGAGAGAATATATCTTTCAGAGGACGTTGCAAAGCCGCAGAATGAGATCATCCGACCTATGTTCTGCCGACTTTACGAAAAGCTGCTTCGCGACGTGAAAGAGGATAACCGCACCTCCCCCATTTTTGACCATCATATAATCCCCGTAGATTCCTCATTCTATAAGAGAGATTTCCCCTATCGCGAAACTGATGCAAACACTATCGTCTGCGACTACATCGCCTCAATGACGGACGATTATTTTGTTTGGCTCCATCAGTTCCTCTTCCCCGATCTGCCAACTATTGAATATAAAAGCTATTTTGAATTGTATAAGTAAAAAAAGGAGCCTTTATGGCTCCTTTTTGCCTTCCCTTGGGGGAAGGGGGCGAACCACTTCGTTAGTGGATGAGGAGTCTGGGCTTAGTTAAACTTAATTGAATATACCCTTCACTAAACAAAAAAGGAGCCATTATGGCTCCTTTTTTTTATTTTAATAAGTAGGAGTATTCAATCTCCACTGTCCGTCCTGCAGAATAAGGTTGATAGTAAGCTCCTTATCCTCCTTACCGTCTACAAGGGACATAACCTTGATGGTTGCAATATCTCTTACACACTTTTCCACAGTAATTGTGGAAAAGTCGTAGGTTCTGTTGAGTTCGGCTCCGGTTTCCTTGATCTCCTTAAGCATTGTCAGCTTATCGGTGTAATCATCAAGAAATCTTGCATAGGAAACGCTTTCTCTATCCTCTGTTGAAAGACCCTCAAAGGCAACAACGTACAGATGCTCACAATAATCTGCAGCATAAACCTCTGCTGTTGCTTTTTTTATATCCTCAACGCTTTTAAATCCGCAGGATTCATCAACGATAGCGTAGTTTGAAGAAAATCCAAGGCTGTCCTCATCTGTTGTGGGAAGGCCCTTACCGTAATATATCTCGTTTATGATATAAGACTTTTCTATAAGAGTTTTTGCCGCCTCGATTATCTCCTCGTCACTATGGATTGAGCAGGAAACAAGGGAAAGCACCATAACAGCCGCAAGAAGAACTAAACTGATTCTTTTGATCATATTATTCCTCCACTGCAGCCTCAACTGCTTCAACTGCCTCCTCAGCAATCTCCTCGTCCTCTTCATCAGACTTTTCGCTTGTTGTGAAGTTTACGAGGCTTGCCTCATCTGCAAGGCGCATAACGATAACGCCGGATGCAGTTCTGCTATATACGGGAATTCCCTCTGCGGGAGTTCTGATGATAGTACCTGTATCTGTAATAAGAAGAAGGTCGTCGTTGTCGTGAACGATGGAGATACCGCAAAGCTTACCTGTTTTATCAGTTACGTTCTGACAGATAACGCCCTGGATGCCTCTTCCCTTTGCATCAAACTGACTTGCGTGAACTCTCTTACCGTAGCCGCGCTCAGTTATGAATACAAGCTGGTTTTCAGACTGCCACTCGTCGTTGTTTTCAATAATAGCCGCGCCGCAAACGAAGTCGTCATCACGGAGGCGGATACCTCTTACACCGCGGGCTGTTCTGCCGACTACAGTTACCTTATCCTCGTTAAATCTTGCCGCAATACCGTTATGAGTTGCAATAATGATATCGCTCTCGCCCTTAGTTCTTGCAACGAATACAAGCTTATCGCCGTCGTCAAGGTTGATAGCGATCTTACCGCCCTTACGCTGATAAGCATATTCGGAGATGGGAGTTCTCTTGATAACGCCGTTACGTGTTACCATAATGAGATAGTCATCCCCCTCAAAGTTATCAACAGCAAGAATAGCTGTAAGCTTTTCATCGTCCTGAAGGTCGATAACGTTAACGATATTAGTACCCTTAGCAGTTCTTGACGCCTCGGGGATCATATACGCCTTTCTTACCTGAACCTTGCCGTTATCTGTAAAGAGCATAAGATGTGAATGGCTGTCAACTGTTACAACGTTTTCAATATAGTCATCCTCTTTACTTGTCATACCGATAATACCCTTACCGCCTCTCTTCTGAGCAGTATAAGTATCAGCGGGCTGACGCTTGATATAGCCTGCATGGCTCATTGTAATAACGCACTTATGGCGCTCGATAAGGTCCTCAAGAAGGATCTCGTCCTGAGCCTCAACTATCTCTGTTTTTCTTTCATCAGCAAACTTACGCTTGATCTCAAGCATTTCGTCCTTGATTATCGCCTTAACCTTATTTACGTCGGCAAGAATAGAGCGAAGCTCAACAACAAGAGCGCTTATCTCAGCAAGCTTTGTTTCGATCTTCTGTCTTTCAAGACCGGAAAGACGGCCGAGAGGCATAGAAACGATTGCCTGAGCCTGTTCATCGGAAAGACCTGCATTTTCGCTTGCAGCGAAGCTTACAAGACCGTCGCGAGTGTCAAGATCAAGATTTTGTGTTCCGTCGCCCTTAAATCTTGCCTTCAGGTTTTCCTTAGCAGTTGCTGTGTCTGCAGAAGCTCTGATAATGCTGATAACCTCATCGATATTATCGATTGCAAGCTTATAGCCTTCATAAAGATGAGCTTCCTTCAAAGCCTTCTTTAATTCAAACCCAGTTCTTCTGACAATAACACTTTCCTGATGGCTGATATAATGATTAAGAATATCCTTCAGTCCAAGCACCTTAGGCTCGCCGTTTGTGAGAGCAAGCATATTCATAGC
>JAZQVW010000113.1:0-13030 GCA_045632025.1 Candidatus Avispirillum sp.
TATATATAACAAAAAGCTGTGTGGAAAATCCACACAGCTTTTCTATTTCATATTGCATTGCCGTTTTTATCAAAAAGAGGCAGGGGCTCAAGATAGATAAGGTCGTCACGATTTATTGCATCACCCTCAGCGAGGATTGCCATTTTACCAACGATCTCGCCGCCTGTTTTTTCAACAAGGGCTTCAAGAGCCTTAAGAGATTCTCCCGTTGAGATAACGTCGTCAACGATGAGTATCTTCTTGCCGCGCATCAATTCAGCGTCCGCTGTGTCAAGATACAGCTTCTGCTCGCCCTCAGTTGTGATAGAGCGAACTGTTGCCTCAAACACGCCCGTCATATAAAGCTTAGGCTTCTTTCTTGCAAGGAAATACTTCTGATTGCCTGCTAGGCGAGCCATTTCGTGAACGATCGGAATACCCTTGGATTCAGCTGTTATAAGATAGTCATATTCGGGAGCCTTCTCAAGAAGAGCCTTAGCGCAGGCTGTTGTCAGCTCGGGATCGCCGAAAATAACAAACGCGCCGATATAAAGATTTTCATTCAGGGGGCAGAGAGGAAGAGCCCTCTCGCACCCTGCAATAGTCATTTTATATTCCATTTCAGCACCTGAATTATACGTTCTTAACCTTGATGCCCTGCGCCTCAAGAGCTGCAGTGATACCGTTAACCACTTCAAGAACCTCTTCCTTTGTAAGTGTTCTCTCGGGGTGAGAGAAGAGGAGGCGGATCGTGATGGACTTGCCGTTTTCATCAGCGTAAGTATCAACAAGAGAAACCTTCTTGATAAGCGCGCAATTTGCATCGTTGATTGCCTTCGCGATAGGAGCATAGGATTCTGTTACGAAGGAGAGGTCGATCTCAATTTCAGGGAACTTGGAGGGAGCCTCATACTTGATGCTTGCGTTTGTGATTCGAGCAAATTCCTCAACGTCGATCTCGGCATAAACGATGTTTGCCTTCTTATCGATCTTCTTTGACACTGTTGCGTTTACAATACCGATCTCACCAAGGAGCTTGCCGTCGCAATAGATATTGTTAAGGTTCTTGGGATGCTGATAAGAGTGAGTTGCCTCAGCCTTTTCGAATGTGAGCGCACGGTGCTTGATATCATCAGCAAGAACTGCAAGGATATCGCGCATTTCAAAATAGATAGCTTCCATATCTCTTGTCTTGCTGTAAATTGTGATAGCAAGCTTCTTATGCTCGTCACAAAGACCTGCTTCGTTATAGCCGTTTACAACCTTACCGATCTCAAATACAGCAAAGTCGGAAGCATATGCTGTGTTATACTTAACCTGACAAAGCTGAGTGGGAACGATTGATTTACGGATAGTTTTGATGTTGGGGTTTGTTGCGTTGATAAGCTCAACGTTAGGCTCGATCTCGATGCCCAGAGCCTTATACTCGTCGTGATATGCCCAAACGTAGGAATGAAGCTCGTGCATGGAATATCTCTTAACCAGCATATCCTTGATTCTGTTCTCGTCTGTCTTTTCAACAGCGGGACGAACGGGATATACGGGAACCTCAGCTGTGTGGATATCGAAGTTATCATATCCGTAAATACGTGTGATCTCTTCAATAATATCAGCCTTGATAGTAACGTCCTTTGTTGCTCTCCAGGAGGGAACGGAAACGGAGAACTGATCGCCATTAAGTTCAACACCAAAGCCAAGAGCTGTGAGAGTCTTAACGATAGTTTCGTTTGAAATCTCGATACCTGTGTACTTATTAACGAACGCCTTATCAAATGTAAGGTCGATCTTGGGATAGCTGAACGCGATCTCGTCTGTGAGAGCGGAAACTACCTTTGCGCCCTCGTCAGAGTCTGTAAGAAGCTTAACGAATCTTGCAACTGCTACAGTTGTCATTTCAGGGTCAAGGCTCTTTTCATATCTCATAGAAGCGTCTGTTCTGTGAGAGAGGCGAACTGTAGACTTACGGATGGATGCCGCATCAAAGGTTGCACTTTCAAGTGTGAGAGTGGATGTATCAGCAACGATTTCGGAGTCAAGACCGCCCATAATACCTGCGATAGCAACGGGAGTGTCGCCGTTGCAGATCATAAGGGTATTCTCGTCAATATTTCTTTCAACGCCGTCAAGAGTTGTGAACGTGAAGGGCTTATCAAACTTCTTAACACGGATATGCTCAACCTTACGAGCGTCGAACGCGTGCATGGGCTGACCCATTTCAAGCATGATATAGTTTGTGATATCTGCAAGGAAGTTAAGCGCTCTCATGCCGCAATAGAAGAGACGGATGCGCATATTTACAGGGCTTACGTGTCTTGTGATGCCCTCAAACTTGATGGAGGAATATCTCTGGCAGAGAGAGTCCTCGATCTTAACGTCTACCTTATCAAGGTTATCGTATACGGAAAGGTCTGCCAAAGCAAGGGGCTTCAGCTCTCTGCCTGCGATTGCAGCAAACTCACGGGCGATACCGTAGTGACCCCAAAGGTCAGGACGGTTTGTGAGAGACTTATTATCGACCTCGAAGATGATATCTTCAATGTCGTATACTGTCTTAAGATCTGTGCCGAGGGGGATATCGTCTGTCAGATCCATGATTCCGTCATTGGAATCGCTGATGCCAAGCTCCTTTTCAGAGCAGCACATACCGTTGGACGTGTAGCCTGCAAGCTTTCTGGGAGCGATAGTGATCTCGCCGATCTGCGCGCCAAGCTTAGCAAATGCTGTTTTCATACCAACGCGAACGTTAGGAGCGCCGCAAACAACGTCTACAAGCTCCTCTTCGCCGATATCAACCTTAAGAAGGTGAAGCTTCTTTGATTCGGGATGATCCTCAACGCTCTTGATCTCGGCGCAAACGATACCGCTTACGTCGCTACCCTTGAAGAAGATCTCGTTTTCAACTTCTGCTGTTGAAAGGGAGAATTTATTAATAAGCTCCAATTTGTCAAGACCTGTAAAGTCAACGTAATCGGAGATCCAATTCATAGATAATAACATTTCTTTGTCGCTCCTTTCTTATTTATCGTCAGTGAACTGAGAAAGAGTTTTAAGGCTGCCGCTGTTAAGGTCACGAATGTCCTTAACACCGTACTTCATCATTGCAAGTCTTGTAAGACCCAGACCGAAAGCAAAGCCTGTGTATTCCTCGGGATCGATTCCGCCTGCCTTGAGAACCTCGGGATGGATCATACCGCAGGGGCAAAGCTCAAGCCAGCCGCTATGCTTACAGGAGGGGCATCCCTCGCCGCCGCAGATAAGACAGCTGATGTCAAGCTCAAATCCGGGCTCAACGAAGGGGAAAAATCCGGGACGGAGACGAACCTTGATATCCTTCTGGAAAACCTCGGAAAGCATTGTCTTCATAAAGAAGATAAGATTGGAGATGGAGATATCGCGATCTACCATAACGCCTTCCATCTGGAAGAATGTGTTTTCGTGGCAAGCGTCTGTTGCCTCGTTTCTGAAGCATCTGCCGGGGAAGATAGCCTTGATGGGCTTGCCCTCGTTTACAAGAGCATCCTTATATTTCTTATAAATTGCGTTCTGAGCAGCTGAAGTGTGGCTCTTGAGAAGCTGTCCGTTGTCAAGATAATATGTGTCCTGCATATCTCTTGCGGGGTGGTCCTTGGGAATGTTGAGAGCCTCAAAGCACTCATAGTCTGTTACGATCTCGCTGTAGTCTTCAACAGCAAAGCCCATGGAGCGGAAGATCTCCTCGCACTGACGCTGAACGAGAGTGATGGGATGATAGGAGCCTCTTGAGAGATCTGCGGGAGTTGAAATATCAAACTCGGGCATACGGCTGTTTTCAAGCTCGATCTCCTTCTGCTTAAGCTCTTCTCTCTTTTCTGTGATCTTGTCGTTAACCTCATTTTTAAGAACGTTAACTGCCTGACCAAATGTCTTCTTTTCCTCGTTGGAAAGATTTTTCATTTCCTTGAGAAGCTCTGTTACATAACCCTTTTTACCAATGTATTCAACTCTGATCTTTTCAAGCTCGTCCATTGTCTGAACGCCTTCCAGAGCTGCCATAAAGTTACTGCGAACTTCTGTTGTCTTGTCTGCCATGATAGTATCCTTTCTATATGATCAAGAAAAATTATTTATAAAATAAGAACCCAACCCACCAACGCAGTTAAAACTGCAGGCGGGTACCCCGGGACCTTGTTGCTTACACAATAAAAAAACGCCCCTGACAAATTAATGTCGGGACGGGGAAAACACCACCGCGGTACCACCCGAGCTTCCTTTGCAAAAACAAAGGCACTCTTACGCGCTTTAAGGGGCGCACCCCCGACAAGCTACATATCACCTGCCGCGCTCCGAAGGGAAAGGCAACATCCGAAGGAAATGCTTTACTTACAGCCTATGGCAAAGCTCTCTGTGAATTCCTCGCTCGGCAAGCCGACTTCATCATCGCAAGTATAGTAATTATACTACACGCATTGCCCCAATGTCAAGATATTATTACCGATTACATAGAATATATAGAACGATTGCTGCATAATTATTTTACACTGACAAAGCATCAATTCTTATTATTGACAATTTCCAAAAATTACTTGACAGATATGCAATTACGTGATATTATGTACGGGTTGTGATTAATTTTAACACATTTTCAAAAGGAGTTTACTAAGATGACATACGAAGTACTTTTTGCAAAGGCTAAAGAAGCTATGGCAAACTGCAATGCTGATTCCGTTGAAGGCAACCTCGCAGCTCAGATCAACGTTACAGGCGAAGCTGAAGGCATCTTCTACATTGAGGTTAAGGACGGATCTCTCAACGTTGAGCCCTACAACTACTACGATAACAACTGCGTTATCACAGTTTCCGACGATAAGGTTGTTAAGATCGTTAGCGCAAGAGCTGACCTTCTCAACGCTGCTAAGCGCGGCGACCTCACAATCGAAGGCGATATGGATAAGGCTGCAGAGCTTAACAAGCTCTTCAAGAGCGGCAAGAAGCCCGCTGCTAAGAAGCCCGCTGCTAAGAAGGCTGCTGCTCCCAAGGCTGAAGAGGTTAAGGAAGAAAAGCCCGCTAAGAAGACAACAAAGAAGTCTGCTAAGGCTGCTAAGTAATTTTAAAATTACATACACGAAGAAGCACCCATCAGGGTGCTTTTTTGTTTCTCATTTGTTCTACAAGCAAAAAACAAATACAACTCCTTGTGCATATTTAATAATTTTAAATTACTCTATTGACAAATTATGTTTAAGGTGTTACAATACATACCAATAAGCCAACTAAATGCGTTTGAGCAGAAAGAGTAGGACAAGGAAAAAGCCTTCAGAGAGTTGCCGTTTGGTGCGAGGCAATGGCAGGAATTGTTTGAAGTTCATTCTGCGAGCAGTGTGTTGAAAATTGCAGTAGACACAACGGGTGCGACCGTTACATCGCTAAGACTTTTAAGCCTATTAAGGTTTCAGCCGAGAGGTTGATACGAAAGCAGAGTGGTACCGCGATTATTATCGTCCCTGTTTTATGCAGGGACTTTTTCTTTTTCTAAGTACATTTTTATCCCAACGGGGATATCATATATTGGAGGAAAACCCATGAAAAAACTTTTAGCTCTTACACTTGCACTTCTGATGTGCGCATCCATCTGTCTTGGACTGGCTTCCTGCAACAAGTCCGCTGACTTTACAGTTGGTATCTGCCAGCTTATGGAGCATGATTCTCTTGATCAGGCAACACAGGGATTTATTGATGCCCTTACAAGTGAGCTCAAAAAAGCAGGTAAGACCGTTCAGTTTGATACTCAGGTTGCAGGCGGAGCTGACCTCTGCACAACTGTTATAAATGCATTCACAGCAAAGCAGGTTGACCTTATTATGGCAAACGCCACTCCCGCGCTTCTTGCTGCTGCAAACGCAACTCAGACTATCCCCGTTCTCGGAACGTCCGTTACAGACTATAACGACACCTTCAAGAATAACGTTCCCGCAAACGTTACAGGCACAAGCGACGCTGTTCCCTTCGACGAGCAGGCGCAGATGATGATCGATACTCTCAACCTTGTTGAAGGCGATCTCGTTGGTGTTCTCTACTGCACAAACGAATCCAACTCCCTCATCCAGTATGAGGCAGTTAAGGCTCTCTTTGAGGCTAAGGGCATCGTTGTTAAGGCCTACACCTTCTCCGAAACAACAGAGCTTCAGGCTCTCGTTACAAGCGCCGCAAACGAATGCAAGGCAATCTACGTTCCCTCTGACAACACAGTTGCTCAGAACGATTCCATCGTTGGCACTATCTGCACAGACAAGAACGTTCCCGTGTTCACAAGCTACGGCGGAGCAGTTTGCTATGCAAGCCTTGCGATCGACTACTACAAGCTTGGCGAGGAAACAGGTAAGATGGCGGCTCAGATCCTTCTCGGCGAAAAGACAGCTGAAGAGATCACAGTCGCAACTCTCACACCCACAGTTGTTTACAACGAAGAGCTTTGCGGCAAGCTTGGCATCACAGTTCCCGAAAACTAATTTATCACGAAATTCCAAGAGGTAGCAAATGTACTTTTTAAACGCATTGCCCGGCGCGGTTGCAGAAGGGCTTATATGGGGATTGATGGCGATCGGCGTCTACATATCCTATAAAATTCTCGATATTGCCGATCTCACCGTTGACGGCTCAATATGCACGGGCGCATGCGTTTGTGCAGTTATGATAACAAACGGCTGTCCCGTTTGGCTCAGTATGATAGTGGCATTCCTTGCAGGAGCCGTTGCAGGAACTGTTTCGGGCGTTTTCAATACTGCCCTCGGTATTCCCTCCATCCTTGCGGGAATCCTCACTCAGCTTATTCTCTATTCCGTTAACCTTGCAATACTGGGAGGTAAATCTCTCATATCCCTTGTTGGCGGACAGCATAAGCTTCTGCTCAGCATGAGCAACAACCCTATGGCGATCGTTTCTGCAGGCCTCCTTATTACTGCTACGATCATTGGCCTTTGGCTGTTCTTCTATACAGAGGTTGGACTGACTCTTAAGTCCACGGGCGACAACCCAGATATGAGCCGCGCTCAGGGCGTTAACGTTAAGCTCAACAAGGTTCTCGGCCTTGCTATCGCAAACGGCATCGTTGCCCTCTCCGGCTCCCTTCTTGCTCAGTATAAGGGCTCAGCTAACATTAACGACGGACGCGGAGCGATAGTTATTGCTCTTGCAGCTATATTTATCGGTCTTTCCGTTTCACTGAAGATCAAGCCCAACTTCGTTGTGAGCCTTATCGGCGTTGTTGGCGGCGGCGTTGTTTACTACATCATCTACAACTGCGTTGTTCTTATGGGACTTAAGACAGACTATCTGAAAATGCTCTCAGCGATCATAGTTGTCGTGTTCCTTGCAGTTCCCTATATCAAGGGCGAATACTTCAAGCGCCAGAAATCCATCGTAGGAAAGGGAGGACAGAGCAATGCTTAAGATAACTGATCTTGAAAAAACCTTCAATGCAGGAACCATCAATGCAAAAACTGCTCTGCGCGGATTGAACCTTGAGATCAAGGACGGAGATTTCGTTACTGTTATCGGCGGTAACGGAGCCGGAAAATCAACCCTCCTTAATGCAATTGCAGGCGTTTGGAAGCCCGACTACGGCACCATTGAAATAGACGGAGTCAACGTTACCAATATGCCCGAGCACAAAAGAGCAAAATTTCTCGGCAGAGTTTTCCAGGACCCTATGAAGGGCACCGCTCCCGATATGGAGATCGACGAAAACCTCTCTATTGCCGCACGCCGCGGAACTAAAAGAAAGCTCCTTTGGGGCATCAGACGCGGAGAGCGCGAAAAATATTCTGAGTTACTGAAGGGCCTTGAACTTGGACTTGAAACAAGACTTTCCACAAAGGTCGGCCTTCTCTCGGGCGGACAGCGACAGGCGGTTACTCTTCTTATGGCAACGCTTAACCGTCCCAAGCTTCTCCTTCTTGACGAGCACACGGCCGCTCTTGACCCCAAGACCGCTGAAAAGGTTCTTGAGATCACAGATAAGATCGTTAATAAGAATCGCATCACAACTCTTATGATAACACATAATATGCGCGATGCAATCGAGCACGGAAACCGCCTTATTATGATGCACGAGGGCAACGTTATTATTGACGTTGAGGGCGAGGAAAAGAAAAAGCTCACCGTTGAAGACCTGCTTGCTCTCTTCACAAAGGCAAGCGGTAAGGAATTCGCAAACGACAGAGCTATACTTTCATAAAACAAAAGCTTGCAGACTTAAGTCTGCAAGCTTTTGTTTTATACAAGTTTTCGTTTTTGCCGACCTTTTATAAAAAGGGCGCGGCTTCTTAGGTCTGCGCCCTAAGGCTAATGCTTATAAATACTGTCTTATATCAATAGCCAATCGCTCCTCAAGATTTATAAGCCGCTTTGTTATATCCTTTGTGAATTCGTCTGCCGCCTTGTATTCGTTCAGATATTTGTTTAATGACTTTACTCCCATATTGCATCCGTCAGTCATAAGATCGGCTATGGTTTCGTCCGTGTCGCTTATGCCCAGCTTAAAATTGGTCTTCAATTCAGACATTCCCTTTGCAATTGGGTTTGGCTTTTTGCCCTCGTCCTCAAATCGGGCAAGCTGCTCCCTTATTTCCGAGTCAAGCTTTTCGTGCTCCTTTTTGCATTCGTAAAGATATTTTCTCAGCCTTTCGCTTTTAACGTGAGGAAGCACGTCGTCAATTGACGCAACTCCCATTTTTACTCCTGCATCGCATTCGCGAAGAAGCTTTATAGTGTCCTGCTCTATCATAATATTTTCTCCTTTGCTTTTTTCTCTCATAGTGTTTCCAATAATCAAAATAATATTTATCACTTTCCCTTCCCTTGACATAAATAATGATATTTGCTAAAATTAGATATCTTCAAAAGGGAGAATATTTATGAAAAGAATCACAAGCTTTTCCGTTGACCACGACTTTATCGTGCCCGGCTTCTACGTTTCACGCCGCGACGGAGACGTTAATACATACGATTTGAGAACACGCCGTCCCAACTGCGACTCTTATATGGACAACCTTACAATGCACTCAGTTGAGCATATGCTTGCAACCTTCCTTCGCAACTCAGAGTATTCTGACAAGGTCATTTATTTCGGTCCTATGGGATGCCAGACAGGCTTCTATCTTCTTATGCGCGACGTAAGCGACAGCGAGGCATACGCCCTCACAAAAAAGGTGCTCAAGGCAACAGTTGACCACGAGGGAACAATGTTCGGCGCCGAGCGCAAGGAATGCGGAAACTATAAGAATCTTGATCTTGACAGCGCTAAAAAGGAATGCGAGGCTTACCTCTCCGCTCTCCTGGAGCGCGAAAAAATGAAAGGCGAGGACTTCTCCTATGACAAAAATTGAAAAGATCGGCGTTATCGCCGCAATGCAGATAGAGATCGACGCGCTTAAGGCGCGCCTTGAAAACAGCGAAACAACTACTATCAGCGGTATAGACTACGTTCAGGGCGAGCTTCACGGCAAGAAGGTTATCGCGGCAAAATGCGGAATCGGCAAGGTTTTTGCCGCTATCTGCGCTCAGACTATGATCACTCATTTTGCACCTGACTGCATCATCAACACAGGCGTTGCAGGAGCGCTGAACCCCCAGCTTCACATCTGCGATATCGTGGTTGGCGAAAAGACAGTTCAGCACGATATGGACACCTCCCCCATCGGCGACCCCGTGGGGCTTGTTTCAGGCATCAACGTTGTTTTCTTTGAAAACGACAAAAACGTTGTTGACGTTATCTGCAAGAGTGCTGAAAATCTTCAGTTCGCTCACAGACGCGGAGTTATTGCCTGCGGCGACCAGTTCGTTGCAGACAAGGCAATAAAGGACAAGATCGTTGAAAACTTCGCGGCTGATGCCTGCGAAATGGAGTCTGCCGCAATGGCGCAGGCCTGCTATATCAACAACGTTCCCTTCGGCGTTATCCGCGCGATCTCCGACGGCGCTGACGACGGAGCAAACATGGACTACCCCACCTTTGCAAAAATCGCCGCTGAAAAGGGCATCGCCTTGACAGACGAATTCATCAAAAATATCTAAGAGACAAAATGCCACCGCGCTTATGCGGTGGTATTTTTTATTTGGCTACTTTTTTCTCTTTTGCATAAAAATCGGCAAATAGATTAAAACTAACATCAAATAAAAGAAAGGACTTTGTTTTATGAAAAAAATAATTTCTATCATACTCTGCCTTGTATTATGCGCGACGGCACTTTCCTCCTGCCGCCGCAACGCTGCCGACGAGAACAACAAATCAACTCTTAAGGTTGCAGTTCTCGAATCAGCATACGGAAGCGAAATGTGGGAAAAGGTTTGTAGCGAATTTGAAAAGGTCGTTGGTGACACAAACGTTGTGCTCACTGCCGAAAAGAATCTTGAGGACGTTATCGGAAGCCAGATGAAAAGCGGGGATTATCCCGACGTTGTCCATCTTGCAACGGGACGCGAAGCGGGCCTTACGGAAACTATGATCAAGGAAGGCGCGCTGACAGACTTATCCGACGTTCTTGACAAGACTATCCCCGGAGAAAGAGTTAAGGTGTCAGACAAGATCATCCTTGGATTTACGGACACTCTGGCAACAAATCCATATAAAAACGGCAAGACCTATCTTGCGCCCATGTTCTACAGCCCCTGCGGTCTTTTCTATAACGCTGACCTTCTGAGCCAATACGGCTGGGCTCTTCCCACTACCTGGGAGGAAATGTGGGAGCTTGGCGACAAGGCTTTAGCCGAAGGCATCTATCTCTTCACTTACCCCACAGCAGGCTATTTTGACTCTTTCGTTTATTCCCTTCTTGCCTCTGCCGGCGGAGCGGATTTTTATAACGACGTTATGAACTATTCCGAGGGCGTTTGGGATACTCCCGAGGCGCAGAAGGTTCTTGATATCGTTGCAAGACTTCGCGACTACACCGAGCCCACCACCGTTGCAAATGCAACTCCCGACAACTTTCTGAAAAACCAGCAGCTCGTGCTTGACAACAAGGTTATCTTTATGCCCAACGGCACGTGGGTAGTCGGAGAAATGGCAGATGCCCCAAGAGCTGAAGGCTTTGAATGGGGCTTCTGCGCCGTTCCTGCAATTGAAAACCAGCGCTACAGCTACACATTCTTTGAGCAATGCTGGATACCGCAGGAGGCCAAAAACAAGGAGGCCGCAAGAGAATTCGTTGCATTCCTTTATTCCGACAAGGCTGCTGAAATTTTTGCGCAGTACGGCGCCGTTCAGCCCATAACCAATATGGCAGACAAGCTATCCGACGAAAACAAGCTTTTCTACTCCATTTATGAAAACGGCGCAAAGGCTGTTATGGGCGGCTTTGCCGCAACCGAGGCTGTTGAGGGCGTCAGCATCTACAACACCCTTTTCGATTCCATCAACAGTATTATGACAGGCGACAAGAGTGTTGCACAGTGGAAGGACGAGCTGATAAAAACCTCCGACAAGCTGAGGGGAAATCTTAAATGAAGCCATCGGGCCGATTCCTCTTTTTTTCAATTGCCCCCGCAGTCTTACTTTTCCTTGTTTTTATGGTCTACCCGACCGCAAGCGTTTTCGTTATGTCTCTGTACAAATGGGGAGGATATTCCTCTGCCAAGACCTTTGTCGGCCTTGACAATTTCAGAATACTTTTTCAGGACGAGCGCTTTATGGAAAGCTTTAAAAACTCCGTTATTTTACTGGTGCTTGTCAGTGCCGTCACCCTCATTCTTGCCCTTTGGTGCGCCAACGCGCTGACAAGGGAGAGGCTCCGCGCAAAGAGTCTTTTCAGAGTTATATTCTATATCCCCAATATTCTCTCAGCCGTTGTTATTGCCGCCATATTTTCGGCCATCTACGACCCCTCGCGGGGACTTGCAAATTCTATTCTCGGCCTTTTCGGCGTCTCGCCCGTTATGTGGCTGGGAGAACGGAGCGTCGTTATTTACAGCATTGCTATCGCCATGATATGGCAGGCCACGGGCTATTATATGGTTATGTATATGTCCTCAATGTCGGCTATTCCCGAAAGCCTTTACGAGGCCGCTGACATTGAGGGCGCCTCGCGCAAAACCAAATTCTTTTCCGTAACCTTGCCGCTTATATGGACGAACGTGCGCACAACGCTGACATTTTTTATCATCAGCTCCATCAATATCAGCTTCCTTTTAGTGCGCGCAATGACGGGCGGAGGACCTGACGGCGCAAGCGAGGTTTTCCTCAGCTATATGTATAATCAGGCCTATACCAATTCATCCTACGGCTACGGAATGGCCATCGGCGTCGTTGTATTCCTTTTCTCCTTTGCCGTCTCTGCCCTTGTCAATCTCATAACCAAAAGAGAAGCTATAGAAATGTAGAAATTATGAAGCTATATAAATTTTTTATTTATTTCGTTCTTATCGTCCTGGCCGTCAGCGTTGCCGTGCCCGTGCTATGGGTGTTTATGGCATCACTCAAGCAAAGCTCCGAGTTTTACGAAAGCCCTTGGAAGCTTCCTGCGGGGCTGTATCTGCAAAACTTTGCCGATGCCTGGAGGGGCGCGAAGATGGGAGCTTATTTTCTGAACTCCCTTATTGTGACCGCAATGGCTCTGGCCATACTTCTCATTGTCACCATCCCTGCGGCATATACTCTTTCGCGATTTTCCTTTCGCGGAAGAGGACTTATCAAAACAATGTTTATGGGTGGGCTTTTTATAAACGTCAGCTACATCGTCGTCCCCATCTTTCTTATGCTCGTTGGACTGAACAGGAATCTTCAGGTGACGTTTTTCTTAAACAATCATTTTATTCTTGCTCTGGTTTACGCCTCGACCGCCCTGCCCTTTACAATTTATCTGCTGCAAAGCTATTTTACAACTATGCCGAGGGCATATGAGGAAGCAGCATACGTTGATGGAGCATCCTCTGCGCGGACTATGGTATCAATTATAGTTCCAATGGCTCGGCCAAGCATTATAACCGTTATTCTCTTTAACTTTCTGTCCTTCTGGAACGAATACATCATCGCCCTGACCTTTATGACAAATGATTCCTCAAAGACTCTTCCCGTCGG
>JAZQVW010000114.1:0-12553 GCA_045632025.1 Candidatus Avispirillum sp.
CCCTTGAACTCCTCATCCACCGCTGACGCGGTCCCCCTTCCCTCCCATAAGGGAAGGCTCGGCGGGAGACAAGCCCCCGCCCTACGGTTATCAAATATCAAAATTCAGATGCGATTGTCTCCGGGCGAACACAGTTCGCCCCTACGGCGGTGGGTACACCGCTAAACGAAATTTACGCACCCAAGCCTTCCCCAGGGGAAAGGGGGACCGCGGAGCGGTGGATGAGGCGTCCGGGCTTCGGTGAACGATGGTTAGAATTTGTAGGGCGGGGGTTTACTCCCGCCGTAATGAAACATTAACAAACATTACAGATACAAAATGTATGATTGTGTTATAGGGCGGCGGGAGCGAGCCCCCGCCCTACGGGATAGAGATTGGTTTTCGCTTGACCCGTAGGGGCGTTCTTTGAACGCCCGTTAGAAATGTATGATACATTAAATGCGGACGAGCAATGCTCGCCCCTACGATGTGTATACCGCTAAACGATAATTTAGCGAACAAACTCCATTTAACTGTAGGGCGGTCACACCGGGGCCGCCGTTTGATAATACGGATCTTGCGGGGGGCCAGTGTCCCCGCCCTACGGTTATCAAATATCGAATTTCAGATGCGATTGTCTCCGGGCGAACACAGTTCGCCCCTACGGAGAAACGTGTATTTCCTTCTGTCTCGTAGGGGCGTCACTTTGTGCGCCCGTTAGAAATGTATGATATATTAAATGCGGACGAGCAATGCTCGCCCCTACGATGGGTATACCGCTAAACGATAATTTACATTCCTTTCACTCAAACCAAGGAAATAAGGCCTCCGATGAGAAGGAAATAGAGCCAGCCTGCAACACCGATACCGATCGCACCCGCCGTTGTTACTAATGCATTCTCCATAAACTGTTTCATAATATATACCTCACTTTTAATTTATTTCTTTTTACACTTAGATTATACTTTCAGCTATGTCCAAATAAACGGACTATACTACCCGTTTATCACCATGTGCGCGCAAGGGCATTGCCAGTCCTCTTTTTTGGACACGGGACTTTACAGGAAATACATATTGTGATACAATATGCTTAAAGTGAGGTGAATGATTATGGCAAAAAACAGCGAATATAAGCTTAAAATACTTTATATCCTCAAATTTTTGATGCAGGAAACTGACAGCGAGCATCCAATCTCCACCAAGGCTATCCTTGAAAAGCTTGAAAAGGTTGGCATCACCGCGGAAAGAAAATCTATCTACGACGATATTGCCGCGCTTCAGAGATTCGGCATTGCAGTTGAGCACACAAGAGAAATGGGCGGTGGCTACTATATCTCAGAGCGCGATTTTGAATTGCCCGAGCTGAAGCTGCTTGTTGACGCAGTTCAGTCCTCAAAATTTATAACCAAGCAAAAAAGCGCCTCCCTTATCAAAAAGCTCGCCTCTCTGACCAATTTTCACGACGGCGACAAGCTGAACCGCCAAGTCTATATGTCCGGCAGGATCAAGACCATGAACGAGTCTATCTACTACAACGTTGATATGATCCACACGGCCATTATTGAAAACGTGCAGATAACCTTTAAATACTTTGACTGGACTCCGCAAAAGGAGAAAAGCTTCCGCCACAACGGACAGACATACCGCGTCAGCCCCTGGGCCCTTTGCTGGGAGGACGAAAACTACTATATGCTTGCTTATGACGCCAAGGCGGAGATGGTCAAGCACTTCAGAGTTGATAAAATGGCGCGCATTTCATACACGGATTTCCCTCGCGAGGGCGCCTCAAGCTTTAAAAACTTTGATATGGGCAAATATTCCAATCAGGTTTTCGGTATGTTCCGCGGCCAGCTTGATTCCGTGACACTTAAATGCGACAACAGCCTTGCAGGCGTTATTATTGACCGCTTCGGTGAGGACGTTTCTATTTTTCCTAAGGACGACCATTTTTTGTGCACCATCAGCGTTATGGTCAGCCGAAATTTCCTCTCCTGGGTGCTCCAATTCGGAAATAAGATGGAAATATATTCCCCCGAAGCAGTTCGCAATAAAATGAAAGACTTATTATCCGAGGCAGGTGAATCTTACAAATGAAGCTGACTACCTTATGCTATATTATTAAAGACGGAAAATGGCTTATGCTCCACCGAACGAAAAAAGAAGAGGACGCAAACGCGGGCAAATGGATCGGCGTCGGAGGCAAGCTTGAGGCAGGGGAAAGCCCCGAAAACTGCCTTTTCAGAGAGGTTTTTGAAGAGACCGGACTGGCCGTTAAGTGCCACCGCTTCCGCGGCGTTATTACCTTTATTTCCGATAAGTGGGACGACGAGATGATGTTTCTTTACACCGTTGACGACTTTGAAGGAAATATCAAGCCCTGCGACGAGGGCGACCTTAAGTGGATCGACGAAGCAGACGTCCCCTCCCTTAATCTTTGGGAGGGCGACAAGGTCTTTATAAAGCTGCTTTGCGAGGATCATCCCTTTTTCTCTCTTAAGCTTTCATACACGGACGAGGCTCTTTCGCACATTGAACTTGACGGAAAAGAATATTAAAAAAAGCCGCATTTTGCGGCTTTTTCTTTTTGAAATGACCATTTCAAAGAAAAAAAACAAAGCCGCAGGTTTGACCTACGGCTTTGAGAAATTACTATGTAATTTTAATTACTTTGTTGTTCTCTTTCTTGTGATAACAACTGCGCCGCAACCCATGAGTGCGATGAGAGCGATTGCTACAACGAACATCATGTTGTCGCCTGTCTGAGGAGCATCCTCGGGAGCCTTATCTGTTTCAGGAGCTTCAGTTACGGGAACTGTTGTCTCGGGAGCTACGGAAGACTCAGGAGCTACAGAAGACTCGGGAGCTGCTGTTGTTGTCTCGGGAGCTACGGAAGACTCGGGAGCTGCTGTTGTTGTCTCGGGAGCTGCTGTTGTTGTCTCGGGAGCTACAGAGGACTCGGGAGCTGCTGTTGTTGTTTCGGGAGCTACAGAGGACTCGGGAGCTGCTGTTGTTGTCTCGGGAGCTTCAGAAGACTCGGGAGCTGTTGTTGTTGTCTCGGGAGTTGCAGAAGACTCGGGAGCTGCTGTTGTTGTTTCGGGAGCTGTTGTTTCAGCGGGGATAACTACTACATCGAACGCAAAATCTACAGCGGCGAAGTCGAAGTCGGGAGTAACGTGGATGTGGTTCTCGGGGTCATCTCCGTCAAGAACGATGGAGAAGCCGTAATCTGTTGCGTCAGCATCAAGGATGTTGAACACGATTGTTGCAATGTTACCTGTTGCTGTAATGTTTGCAAGCTCATCAATGTTGGAGAACCAAAGTCTGATCTTACCAGCAACGTCGCATCTTGCTTCGTTTTCCTTGAAGAGGTTAGTTGCAGAAGAACTAGCGTACTCAAGAACAGCTGTGTCGTATGTGAGGTTACCACCAAAGTGGAGAAGACCCTCATTCTTTGTAAGATCAAGCTTAACCTCAAGCTGATTACCTACTACCTTTGCTGTAGCCTTGTATTCTACAGGTGCGTTAGCTGCAGATACAACGAACATGCATGCGAGCAGCATTGCTGCTACAACAAGCATTGCAATTACCTTTTTCATGGTATTATACCTCCAAAATAATATTATTAGGTAACTTAATTATACTCGTTTTATAATATTTGTCAATATTTTTTTTATATTTTTTTACATTTGTCTTATTTTTCCTATTATTAAAGATTCTGTAAAGCCGCTTAATGCAAAATACATAAATTGTGATGGCATATTGCTCTTGCCAAGGCTCTTCTGATGTGGTAAAATGTATGTATTATTCAGAACTATTCATTATATTATATATAGAGAGGCATTTTATGATATCTGCTGACAAGCGCAGACTTGGAATATATCTGCACGTTCCCTTCTGTATGAACAAATGCGCATACTGCGATTTCTATTCCTACGTTCCAAAGTCGGAGCAGGTTTACGAAAGATATGCAAACGCGCTGATATCTCATATGGAGCATTATAAAAGCGCGGCGGCTTCCTGCGCCCCCGACAGCGTTTACATCGGTGGCGGCACACCCACGGCGCTCCCTCGCGAGCAGCTGCTCAAGATCGTTCGCGCAGTTAAGAAAAACTTCACTCTTTCAAAAAACGTTGAATTCACCGTCGAAGCAAACCCTGCAACCGTTGATCTTCCCACTCTCCGCGCTCTTCGCCGAGCAGGTGTTAACCGCATCAGCTTCGGTCTTCAGTCTGCCGACCAGAGAGAGCTGAAGGCACTTTCAAGAATCCACTCAAGAGCCGATTTTGAGGAAAGCTACTATATGGCAAGAAAAGCTAAGATCGAAAACATCAGCATTGATCTTATGTTCGGCATCCCTCATCAGACAACGGAAAGCCTTCTTCGCTCGATCGACTACGTTACGCGCCTTGACCCCGAGCATATTTCCCTCTACAACTTAAAGATCGAGCCAAACACCCAGTTTGGCAAGATAGGCGCAAAAAATCTCGCCCTTCCCGACGAGGACGAGGAATTCAAAATGTATCTCCATGCCTGCGAATTTCTTGAATCCCGCGGATACAAGCAATACGAGATAAGCAATTTCGCCAAGCCCGGCAAAATGAGCCGCCACAATCTGAAATATTGGAACTGCGAGGAATACCTTGGCCTCGGCCCCTCCGCTCATTCCTATTTCAACGGAACACGCTTCTCATTTATCCCCTCTATTAATCAATATATGAAGGGAATTGAAAATATGGGCAGCGAGATCATCATTTCCGACGGCAGCGAGCAGATAGTTGGCCGCGCAATGATGGGCGAATACATAATGCTCCGCCTGAGACTTTCCGAGGGCATCGTCCTCCCCGAATTTCAGCGCAAATTCGGATACGACTTCGAGGAAATGTACGGAAATAAGCTCCGCCCCTACGTTAAAAACGGATATATGATCCGAGGACGCGACAACTATGCTCTCACTCCCCGCGGTATGTTTGTTTCAAATTATATCTTATCCGACATTCTTTCATATGCGGATCTGAACGCGATCACTCCCGCTTCTGAATTTTAAAGGCAAAAATCCGTCAAAATTGCTCGTTTTTCGCTATTTTCAACATTGATTGTGCAATATATAGTACACTTAGCTTGTAATTTTGTCCAAAAATGCTATTGTATTCAGGTGAATATAGGGGTATAATTATGAAAACATTTTAAATGCGTAAAGAACTAAAGCGTATTTGAATGATTTGTTACGAATATTCGGCACGTACACTATGCCAATATTATAGAAATTTTATAACAGGAGTTTTTTATCATGAAAAACACAATGACACGCATCATTGCTATCATGGCAGCAATGCTTATGGTTGCAACATGCTTCGCTTCTTGCGGTGGCGAAACAAACTATGCCGCAAATAATACAGAATACGTTATCGGCTTCTCCGGACCTCTCACAGGTCCCGCTGCTATGTACGGTGAAGCAGTTAAGAACTCTGCTCAGATGGCAGTTGACGAGATCAACGCTGCAGGCGGCCTCAACGGTGTTAACTTCAAGCTCGTTGCTATGGACGACACACACGACGCAACTAAGGTTGCAGGCCTCTACTCCGAGCTCGTTGAAGGCGGTATGCAGGTTTCTCTCGGTACTGTAACAACAGGTCCCGCTCTTGAGTTCAAGAACCTCTCCGCTGACGACAACGTTTTCTTCCTCACACCCTCCGCTTCCGGTGACGAGGTTCCCGCTAACGAAAACGGCTACCAGATGTGCTTTGCTGACGGTAACCAGGGTAAGGTTGCAGCTGAGTTTGTAAACGCAAACTTCAAGGGCCAGACAATCGGCGCATGGTACAAGTCTGACGAAGCTTACTCCAAGGGTATCTTCGATCAGTTCAAGGAAAACCTTGATGCTTCCGTTACAGTTATCGAAACAAACTTCACAGACGCTAACACAACAGATTTCTCCACACAGATCGACACTCTCAAGGATTGCAAGTTCATCTTCATGCCTACATATTACACACCTGCTTCCGTATTTATGGCACAGGCTAAGGATATTATCGCTGCTGACGCTGTTTACTACGGCTGCGACGGCTTCGACGGCATTGACAACATCGACGGCTTCGATATCACAACAATCCCCCAGAAGGTTACAATGCTTTCTCACTTCAACTCCAAGGCAACAGAAGGCGCAGCTGCTGACTTCATCAAGAAGTTCACAGATAAGTTCGGCAAGGAAACTCTCAACCAGTTCGGCGCTTCCGCTTACGACTGCGTTTACACAATCTACGAAGCAATGAAGGCTGCAATTGACGGCGGCAAGGAAATCCCCGTTACAATCAGCGCTTCCGACCTCTGCGATATCCTCAAGGCTCAGTTTGAGGGCGGCTTCTCCGTTGAAAACAGAGTTACAGGCGACAAGATCACTTGGGAAACAACAGGTTACGTTAACAAGGGCGCTATCCAGTACGTAATCAAGGATTTCAACAACTAATCTGATTAAAATTATAGCAATGCATATATCTGCCCGATCGGGCAGATATATGCAATTTTGACTTTTTATAGATATAATAAATAAGCCCGATTATATCTAAGTATTACAAAAATATAGGGAAAATACTATGGAACTTATCTTATCAACGCTTATCAACGGCCTCAGCCTCGGTGGTATTTATGCCATGATAGCGCTTGGCTATACAATGGTATACGGTATTGCAAAGATGCTGAACTTTGCTCACGGCGATATCATCATGGTGGGCGGCTACGTTATTTATGTATTTATGGCAACTCAGAATCCCCTTCTGGCAGTTGCTATGGCAGTTATCTTTTGTGTGCTCCTTGGTATTATTATTGAAAAGGTTGCATACAAGCCTCTTCGCGGAGCATCTCCTCTTGCAGTTCTTATCACAGCTATCGGCGTAAGCTATCTGCTTCAGAGTCTTGCGCAGATCATTTTCGGCTCCGCTAATAAAATGGTTACAGTTTACGATTTCGGCTCCATCAAATTCCTTGGTGTCACAGTTCAGGTTTCCGCACTCGTTACTCTCGCATGCACCGTGGTCGTTATGATCGCCCTCACACTGTTCGTTAAGTGCACAAGAGTTGGCCGCGCAATGATCGCAGTTTCCGAGGACAAGGGCGCTGCTCAGCTGATGGGTATCAACGTTAACGGAATCATCACAATAACATTCGCTATCGGTAGTGCACTTGCGGCTCTCGCAGGTCTCTTCTACCTCCTTAAGGCGCCCAGCATTTCCAGCACTCTCGGCGCTATGCCCGGTATCAAGGCGTTCACAGCTGCCGTTATCGGCGGTATCGGCTCTATCCCCGGCGCTATGCTCGGCGGTATTCTTCTCGGTATGGTTGAATGCATCTCCTATAAGATCACAGCAATTGCTCCTTATACAGATGCTATTGAGTTTTCTATCCTCATCATCATCCTTCTCGTAAGACCTACCGGCTTCCTCGGTAAGAAAAGGAGAGAAAAAGTATGATGCAAAACAAATTAAAAAAGATAAAGATCAAACATTATATAAATTATATCGTTCTCGGTATTATGACCGCAGTTTTTGCGATCATCACCCTCACAGGAGGCCGATTCGACAGCTCACTGCTCTACCTGCTTGAAAAGATCGCTATCAGCATCATTCTCGCAGTTTCCCTCTCCCTCGTTGTAGGCTTTTTGGGAGAGCTTTCTCTTGGACATGCAGGCTTTATGTGCGTAGGCGCATATATCGGAGGTAAGGTTTCTTCCCTTCTTGCAGCTTCTCTCGGCACAGGCTTTGTAAACCTTCTTATTTCTCTTGTTGTTGGCGCAGCAGTTGCGGCAGTTTGCGGTATCATCATCGGTATCCCCGCTCTTCGTCTCCGCGGCGACTACCTCGCTATCGTAACTCTTGCATTCGGCGAGATCGTTAAGTCCATCTTCCAGAACACATCCTCCGAATCCTTCGGCGGCGCTCTCGGACTTTCCACTCCCCGTTACGACAAGAAATGGCTGTTTATTTACGCCTTCCTTATAGTTCTCCTCACCCTTGCGATCATTCAGAACTTTATCCGTTCTAAGCACGGACGTGCTGTTACAGCTATCCGCGACAACGAGATCGCTGCAAGAGCAACAGGTATCAACGTTACAAAATATAAGCTGCTCACCTTCACCCTTTCCGCTACGTTTGCAGGTATTGCAGGCGTGCTCTACAGCTTCAGCAACTACACTGTTCAGAGCGTTAAGTTCGGCTATAACTACTCCATCGAGATCCTCGTTATGGTAGTTCTCGGCGGTATGGGCAGCATCAACGGCTCTATCCTCGTTGCAGCTCTTATCACCTTCCTTAACACTAAGCTGGCAACTATCCTCACAGGCGACCTTGCCGTGCTTCAGAACCTTATCTACGCGACAATTCTTATCGGTATCGTTATCTACAACAACGCTCCTGCTCTTAAGAATTTCAGAAACACATACAACCTCAATGCTCTGATGAGAAAGCTGTTCAAGCACAAGCATGACCCCTCAAAGGTTGGCGACGACACAGCTAAATGGGACGTTGTTCCTACTAAGATCGAGATGAACGAGGTTCTCTCGATCGATCTTGTTCCTCAGGACATGAAGGATCTTACAGGTAAAGGAGGAGACAAGTGATGAGCGAAAATCTTATTCTTGAAACAAGCGACCTTGGTATCTCCTTCGGCGGTCTTAAGGCTGCTCAAAACGTTAACATCAAGATCAAGAAAAATCAGATCTACGGTCTTATCGGACCTAACGGCGCAGGTAAGACTACTATCTTCAACCTGCTCACAGGCGTTTACAAGCCCACTCAGGGAACCTTCTTCCTCTGCGGCGAGGAGCTTAAGGGCCTTCCTCAAGACAAGATAAACCACAAGGGCATCGCAAGAACCTTCCAGAACATCCGTCTTTTCAACAATATGACTGTTGTTCGTAACGTTATGGTTGGTCTCCACGACCGCCCCGAGTTTAAATGCACAGTTATCGACACTCTCTTCCGCCTCCCCCGCCACTTTAAGGTTGAGCGCGAAATGAGAGCAAAGGCCAAGGAGCTGCTTCGCATCTTTGATCTTGAAAACGACAGAAACAATCTTGCCTGCAACCTTCCCTACGGTAAGCAGAGAAAGCTTGAAATTGCCCGTGCTCTTGCAACCAATCCCAAGCTTCTTCTCCTTGACGAGCCTGCTGCAGGTATGAACCCCAACGAAACAGAAGACCTTGTTAAAACTATCAGATTCATTCGCGACAACTTCGATATGACTATCCTGCTCATCGAGCACGATATGAAATTCGTTCAGGGCCTTTGCGATGAGGTTACAGTTCTTAACTTCGGTACTGTTCTTGCAGAGGGCGAAACAAAGGTCGCTCTCAGCGATCCCGAAGTTATCAAGGCTTATATCGGAGGTTAATTATGGCAATGTTAGAAGTTAAAGACCTTGAGGTATACTACGGCGTTATTTGTGCGCTTAAGGGTATCAGCTTTGAGGTTAATCAGGGTGAGATCGTAACTCTCATCGGCGCTAACGGCGCAGGTAAAACAACAACAATGCAGAGCGTTGTTGGTCTTATCCCCTCCAAGGCAGGAAGCGTTACATTCGACGGTCACGATATCACGAAAACTCCCTGCCACAAGATCGTTCACCTCGGTATGACTCAGGTTCCCGAGGGAAGACGCATCTTCCAGGAGCTGACTGTTTACGAAAACCTTCTTATGGGTGCCTACTCTATGAAGGATCAGTCCGGCTTTAAAAATGATATCGACGCTATCTACACTCGCTTCCCCCGCCTCGCTGAGCGCCGTAATCAGATCGCAGGTACTCTCTCAGGCGGTGAACAGCAGATGCTCGCTATGGGTCGCGCTATTATGAGCCATCCCAAGCTCCTTATGCTTGATGAGCCTTCTATGGGTCTCTCTCCCCTCCTCGTTGATCAGGTGTTTGAGATCATTAAGGACATCAACCGCGATGGAACTACCATCCTCCTCGTTGAACAGAATGCAGGTAAGTCACTTGCTATCTCTGACCGCGCTTACGTTCTTGAAAACGGTCAGATCGTTCTCTCAGGTACCGGTAGCGAACTGGCCGCAAGCGAAATGGTTCGCAAAGCCTACCTCGGCGGCTGATTTTTAGTTGAATAGTTTATTATGCGGGGAGGGTCTTTTTAAGCAAAAAGACCCTCCCCGCACCCCTCCCAAAAGCACAAAGGGGAATTTATAAACAATCAAATTTAGCAAAGCTAAAAATGTAAAAAAAGAAAGACTATCAAGTTTAGGTATACTAAATTTGATAGTCTTTTTTATATATTTCCCTATGCGTTTTTGGGGGTACGGGGGGATTTTATAAAAAATCCCCCCGAAAAACACCTTTGTGCTTTGGGGGTGTGGGGGGATTTATAAAAATCCCCCCACAAATACAATCATCTAACTGAGAAGAGCATATCGCCGTAGGAGGGGTAAGGCCAGAAGTCGGCGGAGGTGATTTCCTCGAGGGCATCACCTGTTTTACGGAGAGCCTCCATAGCTGTAAGGATATTATCCTTATAGTACATAGCGAGAGCTGTTGTACCGAGGTTAACTGTTTCAGCGCCTGCGATAGCATTTTCAAGAGCCTCGATCTGATCATAGAACTTATCAGTCAATTCAGAGAGCTTTTTAACGAGAGCGGATTCAGCCTTGCAAGAGCCGTAAGCGCTCTTAGCAGCGGCATTAGAAGCGATTTCAGCGGCGAAAGCACTAACAGCGGGGAAGATATCATGGCGAGCCATATCCACCATAGTGAGGGCCTCAATGCGAACTGTCTTGCAATAGTTATCAAGCTCGATCTCATAGCGAGCGAGCATTTCCTTTTCGGAGAACACCTTATGGCGGCCGAAGAGATCAATAGTCTTCTCCATAGTCATTGCGGTGAGTGCCTCAGGAGTTGTTCTCAGGTTAGCAAGGCCGCGATGCTCTGCCTCCTCGATCCACTTTTCGTCGTAGCCGTTACCGTTAAAGAGGATTCTCTTATGCTTAGAGATAGTTTCCTTAATAAGGTTATGAAGAGCGCCCTCAAAGTCCTCAACGCCCTCAAGACGAGTTGCGAAGCGGCTGAGAACGTCAGCAACAGCAGTATTGATAACTGTGTTAGGAGAAGCGATGGACTGAGAGGAGCCGGGCATACGGAACTCAAACTTATTACCTGTGAAGGCAAAGGGAGAGGTTCTGTTGCGGTCTGTATTGTCCTTGGGGATCTTAGGAAGAACGTGAACACCGATCTTCATCTGAACGGTTTCCTTGTTATCGTAGGGTCTGTCCTCCTCAATTGCCTCAAGGATCTCCATAAGCTCGTCGCCAACGAAGATGGACATAACGGCAGGAGGAGCCTCAAGAGCGCCGAGACGGTGGTCGTTAGCCGCTGTTGCAACGGAAGCTCTGAACATTTCCTGATATTCGTCTACGGCCTTGATAACGGCGCAGAGGAACAGGAGGAACTGAGCGTTTTCGTGAGGAGTTTCACCGGGCTCAAGAAGATTGATGCCTGTGTTTGTGGTCATAGACCAGTTGTCGTGCTTACCGCTACCGTTAACGCCGGCAAAAGGCTTTTCGTGGAGCAGGAGAGCGAGATCGTGCTTTGCGGCAACCTTCTTCATCATCTCCATTGTAAGCTGGTTGTGGTCTACGGCAATATTACCTGTTGTGAACACGGGAGCAAGCTCATGCTGAGCAGGAGCCGCCTCGTTGTGCTTTGTTTTTGCAAAAACGCCAAGCTTCCAAAGCGTTTCGTCAAGATCGCTCATGAAAGCGGCAACAGCAGGCTTAAGGCTACCGAAATAGTGATCCTCAAGCTCCTGTCCCTTGGGGGGCTTTGCGCCGAAAAGGGTTCTGCCTGTATATATAAGGTCCTTTCTTGCCTCAAACATTTCCTTTGTGATAAGGAAATATTCCTGCTCGGGACCAACTGTTGTTGTTACCTTGGAAACACTTTCGTGTCCGAAAAGCTTGAGAATGCGAACAGCCTGCTTGGAAAGCGCCTCAAGAGAGCGCAGAAGGGGAGTTTTTTCGTCAAGAGCCTCGCCGCTGTAGGAGCAGAATGCTGTGGGAATGCAAAGAGTTCCCTCCTTGATAAACGCATAGGAGGTGGGGTCCCAAGCTGTGTAGCCTCTTGCCTCAAAGGTTGCGCGGAGGCCGCCTGAGGGGAAGGAGGAAGCATCGGGCTCGCCGCGAACAAGTTCCTTGCCGGAGAACTCCATAATAACGTTGGCATTATCTGTGGGGGATATAAAGCTATCGTGCTTTTCCGCAGTGATACCTGTCATGGGCTGGAACCAGTGAGTGTAATGAGTTACACCGTGCTCGATCGCCCAGTCCTTCATTGCGTTAGCAACAACGTTAGCTACTTCAAGACTCATACGCTTGCCGTCGTGAAGAGTCTTCTTCATTATTTTATAAGTTTCCTTAGGAAGTTTTTCTTTCATTACGTCCTCGCTGAAAACGAGGCTCGCAAACATTTCGGGAATAGTTGACATAACTTCTCCTTCAAAATATAATAATCTAATTTATTATATACCGCCAAAACCACAATGTCAAGTTTTGTTAATTTTTTGTTTTTAATATTATTTTCAGCC
>JAZQVW010000115.1:0-16454 GCA_045632025.1 Candidatus Avispirillum sp.
GCCGTCGTCTATAGGCTCAAAGTCGCGAAAAGCGGAGACGAAGGCGTCAATATCAGCGTCTGCTGCTTCGATTTCGCCGTCTTCTATTGACAGCTCCTCGTATTCTGAGAAATCAAGGCTGTCCTGAATCGCTTCTCCGTAGGCGAAGAGGACACTCAGCTTTTTTGCAAGGGAAATATCCTCTCTCTCAAGGTGTCGGAATATATTTTCTCTTGATCTAAAGAGAAAATCGTATGACTCGGAGTCTATCTCCTCCGAGTCCTCGTGGGGTATGTCCGTTTCGTAATAATCAGCACATCCGCCCTCGCAAAGAATTATCCTTGCGGCCTCTTCACAGCAAAGCCCTATTCCGCCTTCCTTTATATCTCCAAACCATTCGTAATATCTCGGATGCTCGGCGCAGATACCGCAAAGGTGCGCTTCGCCCAGATTTATAAAGATATCGCAAAGGTTTTTGTCGTTCAAAAAGGGACATCGCTCTCCGCAAAGCACAAAGGAGGAGTTCTTTATATTATTGCGAAGTCTTTTTCCGAAGTCGCCCTCAACGGAGCTATAGTATTTTTCCGTTTCCGGATCAATGCATATTTCCCAGCCGATACAGCAGTTGTCTGTGCATCGCTCGGCTATACATTGGAATTTTTTATAATAGGTGGGTAATCTCAGCTTCATTTTGCAAGGCTTGTAAGGTATTCGCACATTTCAGCGAAGGTGCCTCTCGTACAGTCGCAGGGGTACTTTTCATTTGCGATGATGCAATCGGAAACGAGATAAACGTCAAGTCCTGCCGCTGTAGCCGCGTATCCGTCCTCGCGCTCGTCGTTGCCGATCATAAGGCAGTTTTCGGGCTTTACGCCTATTCTCTCGCAGATGGAGAGATAGTACATAGGGTTGGGCTTGCAGAAGGAGTCTGTTTCGTAGGAGGTGATGAGATCAAAATCCTTTTCGTCAAGGCCTATCCAGCCGATTCTTGTGAGCTGGCCCTGGCGGGGGAAAAGGGGATTGGTTGCAAGAACGACTTTATCTGCCGCCTTGTGAGCCGCTTCAACAGCTTTTCTTGCAAGAGGATTTTCGCCTGTTGCGGCTTTTGCATTATGAAAGCCCTTTGTGTAGAATTCATCGCAGGTGCTTCTGGGCTCGGACAGGTCGCGTCCCGTTATCCTTTCAAAGGCCTCCCAAAAAACCTCGCCGTTTGTGCGGCTGCCGTCGTTTTTAACCATTGCGGCAGTGCCTGCCCAGATGTTATCAACAAGCTCCTTGGGCTCAAAGCCGTAGGGGGCAAGGGCTATGCAGAGATTTTTGAAGTATGCCTTCATAAAATCGTCCATATTCATAGGAAGCAGTGTGCCGTCAAGGTCAAAAAGAATAGCTTCGTATTTTTTCATAATCTTCACCTTTTATTTTTTTGCCAGAGTGTTAAGTCCGCGTGAGAGCGCGGAGATAAATGCATCGATCTCCTCTGCTGTGTTTTCGTGGGAAAGGCTGATTCGAACGGAGGTGTCCGCCTCATCCTTAGGAAGACCGTATGCGAGGAGCGCCGCGCTGGGTCCTGAGGAATGAGTTGAGCAAGCGCTTCCGGCAGAAATACATATGCCCTCTCCGGAAAGGAAATTAAGCATGATCTCGCTTCTGATGCCGGGGAGAGTTATATTGATGATGTTGGGAAGAGTTTTTTCGGGGATGTTGGGGCGAACGTTCATTTCCGCAAGGGCAGAAAGGAGCTTTTCGCGAAGGGAGGAGACCTTTTCAATTCTGTCTGCCATCTGTGCTTTGCCCTCTGCAGCCGCCGCGCCGAATGCCGCGATTGCGGGAACGTTTTCGGTTCCGCTTCTGTAGTCGTCCTCCTGTCCGCCTCCGTAGAGGATGGGGATTATTCTCTTAGCCGTTATCATATCGTGAGTAACGTAAAGCGCGCCTGCGCCCTTGGGGGCGAAAATCTTGTGTGCGCTGATGGAGAGAAGGTCGGCTGTGAGGCTTGTGGGAGTAAACTTGGTTTTCAGATATGCCTGCACCGCGTCAACGTGGCAAACAGCCTTAGGGGATGCGGCGCGGATAAGCTGAAACGCGCTTTTAACGTCGTAAATGGCGCCCGTTTCGTTATTTGCCAGCATAAAGGATGCAAGGATAGTATTATTGTCTGCGTTTTCTCTGATATAGTCAAGGTCGAGAATTCCGCCTGCGGTGGGCACCTCAAGAACCGTGAAGCCCTCGGCTTCAAGTCTTTTTGCTGCTGCTACAACGGAGGAATGCTCTCCTGCGGAAATAAATATTTTTCCGCGGCTTCCGTTTTTAATAGGTCTGTCCTTTGCGAAAACGCTGCCGAAGATAGCCATATTGTTGGCCTCTGTTCCACCTGAGGTAAAAAACAGTCTGCAGTCCCCATCTCGTCTGAATCCAAGAGAGAGGATGACCTGGCGTCTTGCCTCGTCAAGCATTTTCTTTGCTTCGTTGCCCGCCTTGTGAACGGAGGAGGGATTGCCGTAGCAAACAGTCAAAGCCTCTCCCATTTTTTTGAGAGAGGCCTCGGACGGTCTTGTTGTTGCGCTGTTATCAAGATAAATATAGTTCATAAACAACCTGATTATTTGAAATTAAAATAGCTGATTATAGCATCAAGCTCTGTAAGGTGGTTTTCGAAATAAGTGGGTGTGGAGGTGTAGAGCATATAGTAAACGTAGTTTGCCTTCACAACCGCTGTGCAAACGAAATTATATTTAACGTCTGCAAGGGTTGCCGTGTAGGTATACTGCATACCGTCAACTCCGCCCATTGTGATCTCCTTTTCGCTAACTGCTTCGTAGCCGGAGAACGTTCCCGTAAGCTGATCCTGATAGCCTTTCCACCAATCAGCAACTGTTGTGGATTCTCTTTCGAGACCGTATGCTGTAACGGAGATGCTGGAAACGTCTCCTGCGGAAACGTAAGCGCTGGTATAGAGAGTTGAGGTGTCGATTATCCAGGATTCGGGTACGTAGAAAAGATAGTCTGCTTCGTCGGAGGAAGCGAGCTTGTATCCGTTGGGTGTGTTATCGTCGCTGTTTTTATTGCATCCTGCAAGCAGGAGGCAAAGAGCCAGAAGCAGGGCCATAGCGGAAATTATTCTTTTCATTTTTATTCTCTTTTCCTTCGATTATTCGTAAAGGGGGTATTTTTCGCAGAGCTTTGTAACCTCAGCGCGGATATAGTCTGCCTTTTCCTCAAACTGTGTTGCAGCGAGAGTGATAAGGTGTGCAAGAACCTTCATATCCTCTTCCTTCAGACCGCGGCTTGTAACTGCGGGTGTGCCGATTCTGATACCGCTTGTAACGAAGGGCTTTTCGGGATCGTTGGGGATAGAGTTCTTGTTAACTGTGATATAAACCTCGTCAAGGCGCTTTTCAAGCTCCTTGCCTGTGATGTGCATGGGACGGAGGTCGAGAAGCATAAGGTGGTTATCCGTTCCGCCTGAAACAAGGTCAAAGCCGCCTTCAAGAAGACCCTCAGCCAGAGCCTTTGCGTTCTTTGCAACCTGCTCCTGATAATCCTTGAATTCGGGCTTAAGAGCCTCTCCGAAGCAAACTGCCTTTGCGGCGATGATGTGCTCAAGAGGACCGCCCTGCATTCCGGGGAAGATAGCCTTGTCTATAGCCTTTGCGTATTCCTCACGGCAAAGGATAAGACCGCCGCGGGGGCCGCGAAGAGTTTTATGAGTTGTTGTTGTAACGATGTCTGCATAGGGAACGGGAGAGGGATGAACGCCTGCGGCAACAAGGCCTGCGATATGCGCCATATCAACCATAAATATTGCGCCAACCTTCTTTGCAATTTCGGAGATTCTTGCAAAGTCGATAGTTCTTGCATAAGCAGAAGCACCTGCAACGATGAGTCGGGGCTTAGATTCAAGCGCGATTCTTTCCATTTCGTCGTAGTTGATGAAGCCCGATTCGTCAACGCCGTAGGAAACGAAGTTGTAGTTCTTGCCGGAGAAGTTTACGGGGCTTCCGTGTGTAAGGTGTCCGCCGTGAGCGAGATTCATGCCCATAACTGTGTCGCCGTGGTTAAGAAGTGCAACGTAAACTGCTGTATTTGCCTGAGCGCCGGAGTGGGGCTGAACGTTAGCGTGATCAGCGCCGAAGAGCTTCTTTGCGCGGTCGATCGCGATCTGCTCTGTAACGTCAACGCATTCGCATCCGCCGTAGTAGCGGTGTCCGGGATAGCCTTCAGCGTATTTGTTTGTGTGGGGTGTACCCATAGCCAGCATAACCGCCTCGGAAACTATGTTTTCGCTTGCGATAAGCTCAAGGCCTCTCTTCTGTCTCTTATATTCGGCGTCAATGGAATTACCAACCTCGGGATCGTATTCCTTGAGCATTTCAATTATATTTTTGATCATTGTTTTTGGGGTCCTTTCAATAATACTATTCATCTATTTTACAATAATCATCCGATGATTTCAATAGCTTTTTTGTAAAAGGTGTTGAAGAAACACACAAAAAGCCCTGCAAAATGTATTTTGCAGGGCTTTTTGGTTCAAACAAGCTGTTTTGCGCGATTTAAGAGTGCATTTTTTTCATTAGGGATCTTTTCTTCAACTACGTCGAGAAGCAGCTTTTGGAGTATTTCTCCTATTTTCTTTCCCTTAGCGCCAAGGGCGGAAATTTCATGTCCGCTGATATCAAGAGCGGATATGGTGAGGCAGGCGTTCTCGCTTTTCAGCCGGTTGATTATTTTCTCGCTTTCGTCAAGATAAGCGAATTGATGGTGATATATGGGATTTTGCGCCGAGAGGTCGGCTCGGCGGATGGCCATTATCTCGTCCGTGTTCAGCTGAGGATGCTTGGCAAGATATTTGCCTATAGCGCGTCGGTTTGCCTCGGGGCGGATGTCGTGTGCCTCAACCAGAGCGCAAACGGAGTCTATGGTCTTATTGTCCATTTTCAGCCTTTTCATAATGTCTTTCGCCATTTTTGCGCTTTCCTTGGGATGGCCGTAGAAGTGGCCGATTCCTTTTTCATCAATGGTCATCATTTTAGGCTTTGCAATATCGTGAAAAAGTGCGGCGTATCTTAATGCGGGAGTGGGAGGTGTTGCCGAAACCACCTTTACTATGTGAGTGTAAACGTCGTAGATATGGTGATGATTTTTCTGGTCAAGACCGATGGTGGGGGCAAGCTCGGGGATGATAAATGCAAAAACGTAGCTGTATTCCGTAAGGATACGCTCTGCGGCCGCTCCGCAAAGGAGCTTAGTCAGCTCGGCGGTTATTCTTTCTGCGCTGACGTGGGAAAGGAGACGGTAGTTCTTCTTTATTGCCGCGGCGGTTTTTGCCTCTATGCGAAAATCAAGGGTGGCGGCAAAGCGAAGAGCGCGCATGATTCTGAGAGCATCCTCGTCAAAGCGGCGGTCTGCGTCTCCGACGCATCGGATAACTCTGCTTTCAAGGTCCGCCTGTCCTCCGAAAACGTCAACAAGACCGTTTGCTTCGCTGTATGCCATGGCATTAACGGTAAAATCACGGCGGGAGAGGTCGTCCTGAAGCTTGTCCGTCAAGGTAACCTTATCGGGATGTCTGTGGTCGGAATATTCTCCGTCTGCGCGGTAGGTGGTTATCTCAAGAGGATGGGAGTCGGATAAAACGGTGACGGTGCCGTGCTTGATGCCCGTTTCAATGATGCGATAGTCGCAAAGAGCGGCCTTGGTTTCCTCGGGTCGAGCCGAGGTGGTGATGTCGTAATCGTAGGGCGTTTTTGAAAGGAGCGCATCGCGGACGCAGCCGCCGACGATATAAGCCTCGTAGCCCTTTGATTCCAAAATGCTTATTACGCTGCTGACGTATTTGGGTATTTTCAGCTTCATATCATTGCTCCTTTCCTTGTTTATTCTTCACCGTTCAGCTGAAGGTCTATCCAGTCCATACGCATTTTTATAAAGTCGCGCAGGAACTGAACCTGTTTTTCGTACGTGTCGTATTCTGTAACAAAATAGGGCTCAAGTCCCACCTGATAGGGGAGGATGTCCCATTTTTCAAAATTGGCGTCGGCAGAGGGGGCAATATGCTCCTCCGCGTAGTCAATAGAGTTCATAAAGCAGTCGTAGAGCTCGTCCTTTATTTCGTTGTATCGGGTTCTGAGCCTTTCAACGAAAGCTTCATCCTCCATAAGGATGCACATCCAGTTGTTGTAAACGTAGTTATATTCCGTTGCCAGACAGCACCAAGCCTCATAGTTGAGAAAGTCTGTGTTGCTGTTGCCGAAGGCAATGTCGTAGTCCCAAACAGGGCCCATTCTGATCTTTTCGCCGGGCTGCTTGGTCATAAAAACGCTTCGGCGCATAGCTCCGTCGGAGTTAAATGATATTTCGGTTATTATAAACCAATCTATAAGAGAGTCAACGTCAATGAACTTATCGTATCCGTTTTTTACGCTGACGGCGCCGTCTGCAAGATCGAAATATTTTTGCAGATACTGCTTGTAGATAGAGAAATCCAGTGCGCTTGAGGGTTCAACTATCTCAACGCGGCTCATAAATTGCGTAGTAAATGAGGTTTCGCTGTTAAGGTCCTCCGAGCCGCCAATTTCAAGCAAAAATCCCGTGCTGGCAGAGTTTGCGTTTTCCTGAAGGTTGATGCGCTCGTCTCCTGTCTCTATTTGCTCTCCGAGAGAATAAACTCCCAGATATTCTCCGTTGAGGAAAACGTCAACGGGATATTGAGTGGCGTAGCAATCCATTTTATCAAGGGCTTTGGCGGCCTCAAGGGCGACGTAGTTTCGCATAAGTGCCTTGTCGTTGTAGTTTGCGAGAAGCACCCAATCCTTGCCCTTGCAGAGACCGAGGAGGGAAACGTCGCGGTTGAATTTTATTTTGTAGGGCTTTTTGTCATACCATTTCCAGGTGGAGTTTCCGCGTCCGCGGATGAGGATGCTTGATTTTTCTGTGGAGGGGAGGCCGTCGGAAAAATCGCTCTCAACGGCAAGGTCTGCATTGATATAGTTTTCCTTATCTGTTATCTCAGCTTCGTTTTCCGTGTTTATAACAACAACGGGGAGCTTGGTTGATATATGGGTCTCAATTTTGTATTTTCTTGCATTTCCGTCGTTGTCAGTTATGGTAACGTAGCAGCCCAAGGGGGAGAGAAGGTCAATGCCTCCGTCCTCGCTGCGGCAGGCGTCGTCGACCTTAATGCTTCCGTTCTCGATTTCAAAATTTATCTTGGCATTTTTCAGCGCCGATGGGGCAACAACCCCGTCAAAGGATGCAACAAGGACGTTTTTTGTCTGCTTCCAATGGATGTCGGCGGAGCAGAGGTTGTCCTTCTTTTTCATTGTTGCGGAAATAATGGATGCAGAGGAGCTTCCGCCTAACGTATAATTCTTTAGCTCAAATCCGTTGAGGCTTTTGGCATTGAAGCATTTTGCGGCCTTGTCAAGGGCGCAGGGGGAGTCCCAATTAATATTGCAGGCAGGCGAGTTTATTTCAACTTTTGTGTAGTCAAAATTTCCGAAAAGGTATATTTCGCCCTCTTCTTTTGTTTCTATGGCAAGATTGCCGTTTAAGGTAACGCCTTCGCCTATTTTGAGTCTGCAGGAGAAGGGGATAACGAATTTTTCTGTAAATTCAACGTTGGTCAAAAGGATGGTTTCGCCCTCATGATCAAAGTAATCGGGCAGAGCGCAAAGCTCCATAAGAGCCTCGATGGAGTTGGCCGTACGCTGGCGATCGGGCAAGGGCTTTCCATTGAGAGCCCTGGCGGATATGTATAATTCGGGGTCGGAAATAAGATTTTCGGGGACGAAAATATCGGAATAAGGGGCGCTTGCGGTGAAGGAATCTGCCGAAATGTTTCCGCTGAGAGTCAGCTTTCCTTCCTCTGCGGTGGAGTAAAAAATCGTTCCCTTAACCGTCAGATCGGCTCTTGAATTGATGGAAACGGGTCGCGAAATTGAGAGGTTTCCTTCATTATATATATTGTTTATAATAGCGATGCTCTCAGCGTCCGAAGCAAGCAGAGCCTCAAGTCCCTTTTGAGAAAGGGCGTAGGAATGCTCTGCTGTGTCTGTCTTAACGGAAATGGCGGCAAGGCTTCCTCCGATGGAGCGTGCGCTTGCCTTCTCACCATTTTTTGCGGAGAGGGTTGCGGATGTCCCGTTTTCGGAATAAACGGTTATTTCAAGGCTTTCGTAGCATTGGTTGGAAATACGAAGCCTTCCGCCTATCCCTCCGCCTTCTACGCTGAGTCCGTTTTCGGTCTTAAGGAAAACATCTCTTCCGCCGGCAGTGAGCAGAGTCACGCTCGATGACTTGCGGGAGCAGGAAAATGAAAGCACGGCAAAAAGGATAGCCAAGGCTATTGCAACGTATTTTTTCATTTTTCGCCACCTCCCGATCTGTTTTTCTATATTGTAACACATTTTTCGGAAAATGTACAGTGGGGGCTTTGCGTGAGATTTAGGATGGCGCAATTATTTGACGTAGGGCGGTCACACCGGGGCCGCCGAGCCTTCGTCCTTTTAGAGGGAGAAGTCTCCTTTGTAATCACATAAAGCCGCCGCGGTCGATCGCAAGTCCGAAGCTGACGCCGATGGCCTCGTCCACCTGATGCATGACCTCGTCGTCAAGATGCCCCATCTTTTCCTTCAGCCTCGTTTTGTCTATGGTGCGTATCTGTTCAAGCAAAACGACGGAATCTCGCTGTAGTCCGACCTTGTCCGCAAAAACGTCAATATGTGTGGGCAGCTTGGTTTTACCCAGCTTGCTTGTGATGGCGGCGGCAATAACCGTGGGGCTGTATTTGTTGCCTATGTCGTTTTGAACTATAAGTACAGGTCGCATTCCGCCTTGCTCGCTTCCGACAACGGGGCTGAGATCGGCGTAGTATATATCTCCTCGTCTGATATTCACAAAAATCACTCTCCGTTTTCATAAACTTCCTTTTTGCAAAAGTGTTGACGAAGATAGTATTTGAGCTTTGGAGGGCGATTTAATCACGTCGCAAATAAAAATCCTCCTGATAACAGTATATAAACCTTCTCCAAAACAGTTAATTTCAGGATTTTTCGGTCAGTTGTTGGATTTTTAAATAAAAAACGGAGCAAAAAGGGACGGTATGGTCAAAACCACCAAAAAAAAGGCGTATTTTTCTACCTTGGTAATGTAGTCAAAAAGATGACTACAATATATGCGGATTATGAACACAAAATGACCTATAAATTGTGGTATGTGTGGAATTTGAATGATTTTTTAGTGTTAATAATGGGTGTATATCTCAAAAGTATACAAAAAAAACAATCCAACTGCTTGACAATTTTTAAAGGCAATGCTACAATTAAAGTACCAAATTTTTACGGAGGTTTTATATCTTATGAAAAAAGCATTAGCTTTAATTCTCACAGCTGCTATGCTCTTCAGCTGCCTCGCAGTAGGCGCTTCCGCTGCAAGAGTTTTTGAGACTGTTGAGACATCCCCTGCTAAGTATGATAAAGCTTGGACAGGTGCTGGCGGCGTAGCTCTCGAGCGCCCCGCTGCAGACGTTGGCTCCACCTTTACATACGAAGTAACAATCTTCTCTGAAGAAAACGCAAGAGACGGCGACAAGCTCGGTGAGTTCAACCCCCGTGGTGACGTTTCTCCTGCAATCAACATGGAAACTGGTAAGATCCAGGTATTCAACCTTTGGTACGGCTATGGCGCTGGCGATACAGTTACATACGACGGATTCGAAGCTAACAAGTGGTACACAGTAACATTTGAAGTTGAAGGCGATTCTGCGGCTGTATCTGTAAACGGCGAATACATCGGTGATGTATCCTGCCCCGGCCACGACATTTCCTCTGCTACAAACATGGCTAACTACAACACACATATCGGTAGCGTTAAGGTTACTGACAATGGTGAAGTAGCTTACGAGATCACATTTGAGAACGATGCAGCTGACGGTGGCGCAAGCTACACAGGCGGTTACATCGCAAAGATGGAAGTTGCTCCTGCTGTTACAACAACAGTTAACAACAACGTAATTTCCTCCTTCGACTCTGCTTGGACAGCTGCTGGCGGTGAGGCTCTTGAGCGCTCTGCTGCTGACGTTGGTTCCACATTCTCCTATGAAGTAACAATCTTCTCCGAAGAGAATGCAAGAGACGGCGACAAGCTCGGTGAGTTCAACCCCCGTGGTGACGTTTCTCCTGCAATCAACATGGAGACAGGTAAGATCCAGATGTTCAACCTTTGGTACGGCTATGGCGCTGGCGATACTGTTACATATGACGGTTTCGAAGCTAACAAGTGGTACACAGTAAGATTTGACGTTGAAGGCGATTCCGCAGCTGTATACGTAAACGATGAGTACATCGGCGACGTATCCTGCCCCGGCCACGACATTTCTTCTGCTACAAACATGGCTAACTACAACACACACATCGGTAACGTTAAGGTTACTGACGATGATGGCACAGTTGCTTACGAAATCACATTCGAGGGCGGCGCAGCTGACGGCGGTGCTTCCTTCTCTGAAGGTTACGTTGCAAAAGTTGCAGCTGGTTCCACAAACTATGATCTCGGCCTCAAGTATCTTGATGCTACAGATGATTCCTACTACACATGGTTCAAGAGCAACAAGAACTGTGGTATCGTTGAATTCGACTTCGCTCCCGGCGCAGAGGAGATGGAAATCACAGCGTTTGGTGATAACGTTGTTATTAACATGACAAGTGCTGGTGTTGGCGGCGAGAAGGTTGCTTTCGCTTCCGCACTTAAGGTTGGCGAATGGTACCACATCCAGTACGTTTGCGATGGTGGTAGCACAGCTATCTATCTCGACGGCGCTCTCGTTGGTACAGTTGCTAAGGTAATCGGTGAAAACGCTCTCGGCGGTTTCGTTACAAAGATCGCAATTGACAACCTCAGAATCGGTAGCAGATTCACAGACTTCGAGTCTGATGACATTTGGGCTAACTTCGATAAGGACAACACACCCGGTGGTGTAGCTAACTACGAATTCGAAGCAGTTGAAAAGCCCGATCCTTACCTCACACTCGGTATGGACAAAGTAGCTGAAGGCGAAGCATTCATGGTTGAATACAGCGAAGCTGGCTACGCGCTCATCAACCCCAAGGGCGTAAACGTTGCAGGTAACGTAGCTTACTCCTTCGACCTCGCTCTTATCCCCGGTGACGACGTTGAAACAGAACAGACATTCTACGAATTCTGGAGAGTTGACGGTGGTCACAGATTCCGCATCGGTTACGATCCCACAAACGAACAGTTCAACGGTTTCGTTCGCGATGAAGACATGCACTCCGAAGCTGACACAACAATCGGTTTCAACTGGGGTAAAGCAACACCTGATAACTTCCACAACGTAGTTATCGCATTTGCTAACAGAAAGGCTCTTGTATACATCGACGGCGTTAAGATTTACGAAGGCGCTGCATACAATCCTAACAGCTCCGGTAACTCCCTCGGTGGTGTTTGGGGCGGTTCCGCAATCATGGACAACATGGTTATCTACAACGTTGACGATCCCTACGCTATGACAGTTCTCTACGAGGGCGGTCTCGGTAGCGAAATCGAAAACATGGGCGGCTACCAGGGCGACCGTGACTGGACAATCGGCGCTGATTGCTCCGTAAACGGTTGTGTATACTTCACACACAAGACAACAACAAACGAAACATGCCATACTCTCGGTGTTGAAACATACTACTGCGCACTCTGTGGCGAAGGCTACAAGACAGCAGACAGAGCTATGCTTGAGCATGTTTATACAAAGTACGACATCAATCGTCTTGCTGACGGTCTCTCTTACATCCACTGCCAGACAAGCGGTTGCGATGCTAAGCATTACTACACATCTAACACAACAGAAGCTCACTCCGGTACAATCTACATGTACCTCGACATGGGCGATGAGCTTGCTACAAAGGCATGGAACTCCACAGAAAACTACTTCAGCGCATTCACATTTGATGGCGTTGCTTCTGTAACAGAAACAGCTACATACGGCGTTCTTTCTACAGAAAACCTTTCTGTAAACCGTCCCACATACGGCGACTGGGGTCTCTCCTTCGACTTCACATACAACCGTTTTGATGCTGAAGCTAACAACGGCGACGACCGTAAGGCTCTCAAGTTCATGTTCAACGAAAACCTTGTATTCTTTGATATCGCTCCCTCCGAAGACTACATCGGCTTCAAGGGCGACGGTTACAACGGTACAATCGCTTCCAGAACATCTAAGTATGACTTCGTAGAAGGCAACACATACAACATCACAATGTCCTTCAAGCAGGGTATGTACGAAATCGAAGAAGACTGGGAAGAGTACATGGCTACATTCTTCGTATACATCAACGGCGAACTCGTATTCGAGTACAGCTATGATACAATGGAAGACCTCGCTGCAGGCCTTGCATGGAACGAAGATAAGGAAGATGATTACTTCAGCATGCCTATCCAGAACTTCTGGGTTGACTACTCTCTCGACAACTTCGTAGTTGGTTCTTCTGACTTCGCATGGACAGAAAGAACATACGTTGGTGACGTTGACGGCGACAACTACCTCACAGCAGCTGACGCTCTCTGCATGAGACAGCTTCTCGCTAAGGTTGTTGACGGTTCTGACTTCGCTCAGGATAGAATGGACGCTAACCAGGACGGCGTTATCAATGCTAAGGACCAGCTCACAATCAGAAAGGCTCTCGCAGCTTAATCTGTTAACGTGACGGTTTAGGTTATAGTCTATCAACTAACTAATAAAAGCCTCCCGATTTTCGGGAGGCTTTTTGTTTAATAAATTTCTCTTTGTCACTACGCCATAAAATCTTTAAAGATAAGAAAATATGTTGCTAAAGATTGACAAAAAATTCTTATCATTGTATAATAGTTGTAACAACAACTTGTGCCCAAAGGAGAAATTTATGAGCGCAACAGAAAGACTTCCCAATGCAGAGCTTGATATTATGCGTATTCTCTGGAGAGAGGGAAGACCTCTCAAAGCATCTGAGCTGACAACAATGCTCTCGGAGGAAAGAGCTTGGAAAAGACAGACAGTTCACGTTCTTCTTGCCCGCCTTCAGGCTAAGAATTACGTTGGCGTTGATAAAAGTGCCTACAGTCATCTTTTCTTTGCAACTATCACTGAGAGTGATTATATCGCTCTTGTAACAACGATCCTCGTGGAAAAAGCTAACAGCTCTGTTTCAGATGTTGTTGCATCCATCATCAATTCCGGCAAGCTCTCCCGTGAAGAGCTTGAAAAGCTTGCGGCTATGCTTAATGCAAAGTGCGCTGAGTGAGTTGAATGACGTAAAAAAAGACACTTTCAAACGAAAGTGTCTTTTTTGTTTTACAAATGATCAGGAATTAGCTGTAGCGCTTTCCTCGGAAGCTGCATCTTCAACCTCTGCAGTTGCTACTGCGGATTCAACTGCAGCTTCAGCCTCGACTTTATCCTCTGCCTCTGCCTGTTTCTTTTCCTTGTTCTTTCTTATAATAGCAATTATGATATAAGTTATGATACAAACTGCGGCAAGAACGAAGAGAACAGTTCTGCCTGTTGCAATAGGACCAACTACAACGGAGAGAACAGACGAAACAACAGTTGCGGATGCGCCGCCAAGCATTTCCATAACCATTTCTGCTATCACGGGCTGAGCCATATCAAATCCTGATCTAACGAGAGCCACGATCGCTCCTGCAATGATGAAGTCAACGCCAAGCCAGATAAGTCCCTTTGCTCTCTTGAAGCGGCAAGCGTAAATAAGCATTGCGATGAGAGCGCTGATTGCTACACATATGTATGTAAGAACAGGTGAGGAAACGATTTTAAGCGCTGTAAGAATTCCGCCCTCAAGCTCCTGCTGAATCTCTGTGAAGGAGGGGAGATTGGAAACGACCTCTGAGCCCATTGTGTCAACCATTTCGTTGATCTTCTGGCGAAGCTCTTCCTCGCTGAACTCCTCGCCGCCGTAAGTCTTTGCGATGGCGATGATCTCATCCATATTTTCATCAACGATCTTCTTAAGATCCTCTGCTGTGAATTCCTTTGTAACAGCCTCTCCGGAAAGAACAGATTCAAGTCCATCTGTATACTGCTCAATGATCTCCTTTGCGGCATTACTCTGCATAAATGCGTTCAGCATATCCTGGTCGATTCCCTCGGGGAGCTGAACGTTGGCGAAGAGATCGCTCACGTATGTGCTAATACTAGCGCTTTCGCCGAGACCGAGCATTTCCATAAGCTCGGGAGCCATCGTTTCGCCGTCCTCAAGGAAGACCGTTTCGTATTCTACAGGAATTTCGGATCCGTTAATAATTATTGTTCCGTTTTCGCCTTCGATTACCGCTACAAGCTCGGTTTCTTTCTCCTCAGCGTCTGTAGCCGCGGGAGTTATTGTAACGGGTGTGCCGGAGAAAAATGCGGAGTAGTCAATGCTCTGAATGAGCTTAACGATGTTTTCAGGCTTAAGCATTGAGGTAACGCCTGCAACCATAACTGTAGAAACACAGGAAATAATGAGGAGTATGCTGAGGATAAATGCGAGAAAGCCTGTTAAAAATCTCACGCCTTTGTTTTCTTTCATATCAGAAACCTCCTTGTTTATATAATTGGGGAAGCCTATCGGCTTCCCCTTTTCTTTTTAGTGCTTCTTTGTTGCGATCTCCATAAGGAGCTTTGCCTTGAACTCGTCAAGAGTCATATTGCCGCCCTCGCCCTCTTTGCGTGCGCGAACTGCAACTGTGCCGTTCTCCTGCTCGTCTGCGCCAACGCAAACCATATAGGGAACCTTGGAAAGCTGTGCCTCGCGGATACGGTAGCCGATCTTTTCGTTTCTGTTGTCAAGCTCAACTCTTACGCCGATCGCTTCAAGCTCGTCTGCAACCTTCTTTGCGTAGTCCTCGAAGAGATTGGAGATGGGAAGAACTGTAACCTGGGTAGGTGCAAGCCAGAGGGGCATTGCGCCTGCATACTTCTCGATAAGAAGGGCAAGTGTTCTCTCATAGCATCCAAGGCTTGTACGGTGGATGATATAGGGAGTCTTCTGTGTGTTGTCGGAGTCTGTGTATTCCATACCGAACTTCTTTGCAAGAAGCATATCGATCTGAATAGTGATAAGTGTGTCTTCCTTACCGTGAACGTTCTTGATCTGGATATCAAGCTTAGGACCGTAGAACGCAGCCTCGTCAATACCAACCTTATAATCAATGCCGATATTGTCAAGGATCTTCTTCATAACGCCCTGAGCCTCGTCCCACTGCTCTGCTGTTCCCTCATACTTTTCTGTATTGTTGGGATCCCACTGAGAGAAGCGGTATGTGCAGTCCTCAGCAAGACCGAGAGTGTCCATCATATACTTAGCAAGCTCAAGACAGCCTCTGAATTCCTCTTCGAGCTGATCGGGGCGGAGAACAAGGTGACCCTCGGAGATAGTGAACTGACGAACTCTGATAAGGCCGTGCATTTCTCCGGATTCCTCGTTACGGAAGAGTGTGGATGTTTCGCCGAGTCGCATAGGAAGGTCGCGGTAGGAGCGCTTTCTGTTAAGATATACCTGATACTGGAAGGGGCATGTCATAGGACGGAGAGCGAAGCATTCCTTTGTTTCGTCGTCTGCGTCGCCCATAATGAACATACCGTCGCGGTAGTGATCCCAGTGACCGGAGATCTTAAAGAGATCGCGCTTAGCCATAAGGGGAGTCTTTGTAAGGAGGTAGCCTCTCTTCTGCTCCTCGTCCTCAACGAAACGCTGAAGTATCTGGATCATTCTTGCGCCCTTAGGAAGAAGGATGGGAAGACCCTGACCGATAGTATCAACTGTTGTGAAATATTCAAGCTCGCGGCCAAGCTTATTATGGTCGCGCTTCTTAGCTTCCTCAAGCTGTGTAAGGTGAGCCTGGAGAGCTTCCTTTGTGGGGAATGCTGTTCCGTAGATTCTCTGGAGCATCTTGTTCTTGCTGTTGCCTTCCCAATATGCGCCTGTGCAGGAGAGAAGCTTGAATGCCTTAACTGCTGCTGTGGAGAAAAGGTGTGCGCCTGCGCAAAGATCTGTGAATTCGCCCTGGCGGTAGAAGGAGATCTCCTCGCCCTCGGGCACTCTGCCGATGAGCAGAACCTTGTAAGGCTCGCCCTTCTCTTCCATCAGCGCAATGGCTTCCTCACGGGGGAGGGTGAAGCGCTCCAGCTTCAGATTTTCCTTGATGATCTTCTTCATCTCGCCCTCCAGCGCAGTGAGCGCCTCGGGACCGAATGCTACGTCGGAGTCGATATCGTAGTAGAAGCCTTCCTCGATGGAGGGGCCGATGGTCAGCTTTGCGCCGGGATACAGACGCTTAACAGCCTGCGCCAGCACGTGAGATGCGGTGTGATTGAAGGTGCGCTTGCCGCCTTCATCCTCAAAGGTGAGGGGAGAGACAGTGTCGCCGTCGCAAATGGGGGTAGAGAGATCTACGATTTCGCCGTTGACCGATGCCGCAATGACCTCGCG
>JAZQVW010000116.1:0-4077 GCA_045632025.1 Candidatus Avispirillum sp.
GAGCTATAGCCGTTCTTTGTCCAGGGGTCGCTGAAGTTTGCATAAATGGTTTCAAAGGTTTCGGGTGCGAAATATTCCTCAAGCTTGGAAGCGTCAAGGGGCATAAAGCGAACGTTTCCGCGCATTTCCATGGGGATATCCCACATAACGCCCTTATAAACCTCGCCGTCGGGAGTTTTCCAGCCGCCGTAGTAGTCAAGGTCGCCAAGTCCGCGGCCGCGGGCGTATTTTTCCAGCGCCGCAACGCAAACGTCCTCAACTCTTTCCATTGCGAGATAGTTATATTCCTTATCTCTTTCGGAAAGCTGGCAGATAAAATCGCCCTTTCCGCAGCCGATCTCAAGGCGCAGGGGAAGGTTTTCGTGGAAGGGGAAGCTGCCGTTTTCCTTATATTCCTCGGGATTTGTGATAACGAGGGCAGAAAGTGCCTCAAGTCTTTCATGTCCTCTCTTCTTTTTTCTCATTCTCATCTTGAAAAATGCTCCGATATTTGTTAAAATAGTAATGATACCTTAGTATATCATATAATTTTGAGAATTTCCATACAGTTTAAATAAAATTATAGACGTTAGGGGGGATTCTTCTGACTGTAAAAGCATTTGCGGTTGCTCTTGCCAATTCGCTTATTTCCAAGGGAATAGACAAGGAGACCGCAGTTAAAAACGTTCTTAAAATAACGCGCTCGCTCAGCGAGGACGACTATAAAGAAATTGCGGCGTATAACGGCATTGAGGATTTCGTTCCGCTCACAGAGGCGCTCACAAAGCTTATTGACGATGAGAAGCGCGCCGAGATAATCCGCGAGGTTTCCGCTCAGCCCGTTGTTTCCGATGCAAGCATCGATACGAAGCAGATAACCGTTGTAGCCTCCACTCCCACAGCCGACTATCTTGCGCAGACAAGAGAGATGGACGCTATCCTTTATAAGCCTGCAAAAACAGCGCCCACGCCCACTCTTGAGGACACACGCGAGATGGACGTTAAGGTATTCAAGCCCGGCCAGAAGCCTGTGGCATCCATGGAGGAAACCAAGGAAATAGACGTTAAGCCCTACGTTCCTGCCAAAAAGGCCGCTCCCGCTTTTGAGGAGACGAAGGAGATAGAGGCGATAGTAAACAAGCCTCATACAAAGAAGGCTCACGTTTCCATGGAGGAAACAAGACAGAATATTCCCGTCAAGGCTCCCGTGAGAAATAATCCCAAGGCAGCCGCGGCAGAGACGAGACAGATGAAGGCTGCTCCCGCAAATAATCCTCAGCCTCCTGTTGCTCCCGAGGCCGGACGTCCCCATTACACTGAATTTAAGAAAACCAAGCTCACTCCCCGTGGAGCAAATATCTTCTGGACCATAGCGGCTCTGGCATCTCCCCTTATAGCACTTGCACTTGCAGTGTATTTCGGGATCTTCGCCCTTTGCGTTGTTTCCGTGGTGGCGATGATAGTTATGTGCTTCCTTCTGGTTTGCGGCATAGTTATTGCGGCAAGTCTTGCTTGTCTTATCAGTATTATCTACGGAATAACGCAGATGTTCGTTTCATTCGGCATAGGTCTTTATGAGATCGGCGTTGGCGTTGTCGTATGCGGACTTGCAATGATCGCAAGCGTGCTTGTATATTTGCTTGCAACAAGAGTGCTTCCGTATCTTCTCAAGCAGCTTGTTGCCTTCCACCGTCATACCTGGAATCAGATCCCCGTTTTCGTGGATCGCGCAAGAAAGGAGTGTAACAGCATATGAGCAGAAGAACTAAAGTGATGCTTATTCTCGGTGCTGTTATCATGGCGGCAGGCTTTGTTATATGCATTGCAGGCGCAATATTTGCAAACAGCAGCGGAGACCAGCTTTTCGCCGCAAAGACCGAGGAGGGCAAGGCGTATACGTACACCTTTTCCGGCGAGGACATTAACAAGATAGATATTGAGGCAACAAATGCCAGCGTAAATATTTACGGCGGAGCAACTGAAAGTAAGATCGAGCTGATCAATTTCAACGAGAATCTTTATTCCTTCAATTGCTCCAACCGTCTTATCACCTTCAAGGAAAGCCCCGATATTTCCTCTGTGCTTCGCTTCTGGGAAAGCGGATTCACCTTCAAGGGAATGAGATACGTTCTCAGACTTGACCGTGTCAGTGGAGATAAGGTGATCAATATTTATCTCACAGACATGGACTACGTTAAAAACTTCAGCATCTCTCTTGCAAAGGGTAAGATAGCGGTTGAGGATATTGAAACAGAGTCTGATTATAACTTCACGCTGGCTGACGGCGCAGTCACAATGCACAATATCAAAACGGAGTCTGTTATCAGCATTGCTGCGGCAACCTCCTCCGACCTTGATATCACAATGAACCACGTCAGCGCAAAAACTCTTAATATCAACGCGGCGTATGCCGAGCTTAAGAGCGAAAACCTTTCCTTTGGAGGCGGTAAGCTCAGCATAACTCACGGCAGCGCGCAGGTTGATTTTATTCCCCAAAATGAATTTTTCAAGGTGAACGTTAACGCCAACGGAAAGCTCACGGTTAACGACGAGAGCTTTATCAGTAAATTCACATATGAAAAGCTGCCCGAGATAGTTGAGGATCCCGAAAATCAAGAGGATAGCGAAACAACGGCGCCCGAGGTCTCCAATATCATTATTGACGGACGCGAATTGGCAGTTTTCCTTACGGGTGATTGCTTTGCAGGCGTCAAGGCACCCGAGCAGTAATCAAGAAAGGATCTTAAAAAGATGAAATATACATTCCGCACACGCGGTGTTTGTGCAACAACGATCAATTTCGAGCTTGAGGACGGATGCGTATACGACGTTTCCTTCGTAGGCGGTTGCAACGGAAACCTTAAGGCTATCTCACGTCTTGTTGAGGGCATGGAGGCTGAAAAGGTTGTTGATATTCTCAAGGGCAACACATGCGGCTTCAAGAAAACATCCTGTGCAGACCAGCTTGCCATCGCTTTAAGCGAAGCGCTCGGTCAGCAGTAATTATTTTTGAAATTTTATAAGGAGAGCAGAAGTTCTGCGACACACCTAAATGTATAATTTTAAATCAGCAGCTGCGAATTATGAAATTCGCACCATTGAGGAAGGCATATTCAGAGTTAGAATTGCCAAGGGAGAATTCGGTGAAACACTTCTCTCAAAGTACAACATTCTGCAGGAGTCCGGCGAGGTTGAAGCTAACGTAAGCGGAAACTGCGTTGAGCTTGGCGGCGTTTCCCTTGAGGTGAAGGAGGACGGAAGCATCGTTGTAAACGGCGCAAAGGCTCCCATCACCATCACATACGATGGCTTTGAGGGCAAGGCTTATAACGATAAGGGCTTCACACTTAACGTTTCTATGACAGACGATGAGCGTATTTTCGGTCTTGGTGACGAGTCCAGAGAAAACATCGCGCGCCGCGGAACTTTCTCCCGTCTTGATATCAGAAACATCGCTTCCTACGGCCCTATGCCTTATATTATGTCCACAAACGGTTGGGGTCTTCTTATCAACTGCACATACGCGTCAACTCTTGACTGCGGTAAGGCAGATAAGAACCTTATTACAGTTGCGGCACATAAGGGTCAGGTAGACTTCTATCTCTACGTTGCTAAGAGCTTTGACGTTAAGGACGTTCTTGCTCTCAACGGTAAGATCTCCGGTACACCTATCCTTCTTCCTAAGTTCGCATACGGTTACACATGCGTTCTCAACGAGCAGACAAATGCAAGAGAAATGCTCTTCGATTGCCTTAACTTCCGCCGCGAGGACATCTCCTGCGACATGGTAGGTCTTGAGCCCCAGTGGATGACAAAGCACTATGACACATCTATCGATAAGAAGTGGGACGACGATCGCTTCTATCTTCCCGGCTGGCTGCCCGATAACCAGAGCGGTCCCGAAACATTTATGTATGCTCTTCGCGAGATGGGCTTCAAGTTCTCCCTTTGGCTTTGCCAGAACTACGACCTTCTTTGGGAAGAAGAGCGTCAGTGCGGCGTAAGAGCTGAAAAGTTCGGTAAGGAATATACATACGAGGGCGCATCCATTCTTGACCCCCACTTTGCTTGTCCTATGTATATGGACGGCCTCACACA
>JAZQVW010000117.1:0-11296 GCA_045632025.1 Candidatus Avispirillum sp.
GGTCAAGCAGTCCATGGAAGAAATAGGGCTTATCGTTAAGACACATATAGGACGTTCCGTTGACTTCTTTTATGCCCATTGTACGAAGTGCAAAATATGATCTTACCTCATCTTCGCCTGCTTTAAGTGTGAATTCATAAATGTTGGGAGCTTCAGGAGTCCACAGCTTGGGAGAATCGATCTCAATAGTAATCGCATCGCCTTCAAATGAATATTCTTTATCTTCAAGCACAACAGTCTTACCGTTTTCGCCTCCTGCAACTTCAATAGTCACTGCAGAAAGCGTGGTAGTGATCTTAATACTCTCAATATAGTTATCCGGTACTGTTTCAATCCACACAGTTTGCCATATACCACTGACAGGGGTATACCACATTCCGCCGCGCTTATACTTCTGCTTTCCGTAGGCATAATCGTGGTCAAGCTCATCAACTGCATAAACTATAATTTTGTTTTCTCCGTCAGATACAAGGTCAGTTATATCAAAACTGAAAGGCGTATAGCCCCCCTTGTGCTCCCCTGCTTTTCTACCGTTTACAAATACTTCAGCTATACAATCAACTGCGCCGAAATGGACAAGCACTCTTCCCTTTTTTTCAACTACAAAGGTTCTTTCATAAACGAGTGTTTCTCCCGCTTTTGTGATTCTTCCTATACCAGATGCATCAGACTCGGGAGGAAAAGGAACAATGATATCTCCAAGTGCCTTTTTTCCTTTTTTTGTTTCCACACTAAGCTTCCACTTGCCATTAAGGTTTATAAAGCTATCGCGCTGCATCTGAGGTCTGGGATAATAATTGTGGGGAACTTCTCCAATTTCAAAATCAGTTTTAAGCTTATTAATACGATTCTTTTTGAATTTGGAAACAACTATCATCAAGGGAACGAGGATAATTAAAGGAATAAGAGCTGTCGCAAAAATATCCGCACTGGGTATAAAGGATTCTGTTCCGTCATTTCCAATAATAGTTTCAGCATTTTTTAGAACTGCCTTACCTATGTAGGGGCCAACCACACCGGGAATAAGCACCTGAGAGAATATTCTTATTCCCTGAAGTCTGCCGGATTTACCCTCGGGGGTTTTGTCTCTTATCTTTGCGCCAAACACTGCCATTGAGCTGAGATATCCGCTCATCATAAGAAGTGATCCTATAAACACAAGAGCCGTGCCTCTAAAGAAGTAAAGCATCACATATCCTACAGCAAGCCACACAACGGATATAAAGCCAGAGAAGGCAAATCCCTTTTTGTCATACACCTTGCCCCAAAATGCTGTTACAACGGAAGCTATGATTATAGCAGGCGCCATTATAAGCACGTAGTCCTTCATCTGAAGTGATACCTCATAATAGATAATGAGATAGGGCATAAATATCTGGATGGAAATATTGAATATCACAAATGCCACAAAGGAAACGTAAAGCTCAAGGTTTTCCTTTACGGTTGAAGGCTTAAAACCATAGAAGATATTTGCAAGATATCCGCTTTCCGTAGGAGATATATCAGGCTCCTTTATTACGAACAAGCCAAGGATGCCAAGTGCTGTTACTATCGCACCGATAATTACAAAAATGAGAGTCCAACTTTCGCCCTTATCAAGATCAAAGGCCATAAAGCCGCCAAACACTGCAAGAATAGCAACAAGAGGCATCATTGAATTGATTCCCTCTGCCGCACCTCTGTTAGTTTCATCAGTTGAGTCAGTTACCCAGGCATTAAAGGCCGCATCGTTTGCGCTCGAACCGAAGAACGTCATAACGCAATCCATTACTATAACAAGTGTAATTGCAACAGCAGAAGCAGATGCCGCCATTGGAAACATTGCTCCAATAACGTCCAATCTGATAAGTGCAAAGGAAAAGATAGATATACCCCAAAGAATATATCCGCCACACATAAACAGCTTTCTTTTTCCTATACGGTCGGACAAAGCGCCCATAAAGACGGTTGTCAGGGTTGCCGCAACTGCGCTTGCCGCAACCATATTTGATATATCTCCTGCTGAAGCCGAAAACATCTTATAGATGAAGACGTTGAAATACATATTTTCAACGACCCAGGCTATCTGGCCAACAAGGCCAAACATGGCAAGTGCCCACCAAAAACGAGGCGTCAATTTGCTTTTCATAGTTATTCTCCGTTCTTTTGAATCTATAAAAATTATATCAAAATACAGATAAATATACAATAACGTGACATAAAACATTTTTTTGCCAATATATGTTTTTTGCGCCAAATATGTGATACAATATTAGAAGAAAGAGGTGTTACATATGAAATGGTTTATTGCATCTGATATTCACGGATCAGAATATTATACAAAACAGATGATCATGGCATTTGAAGCCGAACAAGCAGACAGAATGATTCTCCTCGGAGATATTTTATATCACGGTCCGAGAAACGATCTTCCCCGCGATTATGCTCCCAAGGCAGTTATTGAGATTCTCAACAGCTATGCCGACAGGATTCTTTGTGTTCGCGGAAACTGCGACACCGAGGTTGACCAGATGGTGCTTAATTTCCCCATAATGGCAGACTATGCCGTTATTTGTGAAAAGGATAGGCTTATCTATGCAACTCACGGACACAAGTTTAACTGCGATAATCTGCCCCCCATTAAGAGAAACGATATCCTTCTCCACGGACATACTCACGTTCCCGTTTGCATAAAAAACGATAATTACACATATATCAATCCCGGATCCGTTTCCATACCCAAGGAAAACAGCCACCACGGTTATATGACACTGTGCGATGGAGTTTTTACCTGGAAGGATTTTGACGGAAACGTTATAAACAGTTACACAATACAGTAAAAATAAAAAGCAGGAAGCCAAAGGCCTCCTGCTTTTATTTATTTCTTTTTAATTTTTGCTTCGTAGTCCTTAAGGGAAGCTATTGCCTGCCCTGACATAGGATAGAGGGCTATAATATTGAACACGGTCATAAGTCCAACACCGATATCGCCGATATCCCAAACAAACGTGTACGCCGCCAGTCCGCCGATAAAGAGCATTGCAAGACCAACTATCTTATACCCTGTCTGCGCCCATATTTTATCACCGAAAATATATGATACGTTTGAACGGGCATAGTAAAGAATACCGATAAAGGTTGAGAAGCAGAAGAGGAAAAGAACTACTGCTATAAATACTACGCCTGCGCGGCCAAAATGATGCTCCATTGCGCCCTGAAGAAGTGCCATACCTTCTTTTCCTGCGATTGCGCTATCGGGAGCGAGAAGCATTACGAGAGCTGTGCAGGAACAGATAACAAGTGTATCGATAAATACACCGAGCGCCTGAATAAGACCGGACTTTACGGGATGGTCAACGTCAGCAGCAGCTGCTGCACAAGGAGCAGAGCCGGAGCCTGCTTCGTTTGAGAAAAGACCTCTCTGCACGCCCTTTGTAAGCGCCGCACCCATAATACCCGCTGCCGCTTCGCGGAGGCCGAATGCGTCTGTGAAGATACGCTTGAGGACCTCGGGAACAATAGAAATATTATTAATGATAACAAACAAGGTAAGGCCAAAATAGAACACTGCCATAATGGGTACTATTACGTCAAGAACCTTAACCGTTGTGTTCTTTCTGAGAACGATGATTGCAGAAAGAACTACGAGAACAATTGTTGTTGCGAGAGGGGGGATGTTAAAAGCATTATCAAAGGCCGAGGTTACGGAATTACTGATAACCTGGCTTACACCGCACCAACAGATAAGACCGGAGATCGCAAACATCATTGCAATAACGCTCTTTTTCTTACCCTTGGCAAAGAAGCTATGAATATAATAAGCGGGGCCGCCTCTGAAGCCTCCGTATATAGGATCCTTTTCCTTATGAAGCTGTGCAAGAGTTGATTCGATAAACGCAGTTGCCGATCCAATAATAGCCGTTATCCACATCCAGAAAACTGCGCCTGCGCCGCCAACAGATATTGCCGCAACAACACCCACAAGATTTCCCATACCGACTCTTGTTGCAGTTGAAACTATGAGAGCCTGAACGCCTGATATTGCACCGGACTTTTCACCTGTTTTCTTTTCAGAAACAAGGCGGAACATTTCAGGAAGCATACGGATAGGCAAGAATCTTGTTCTAACTGTGAAGAACAAGCCTGCGGGAATCAATAATAAAATAAGAAGGGATATTCCAATCTCGCTTCCTCCCGGAATAGGAATGGTGAAAATATCGCCCCAAAGAAGATTATAGATAAAACTGATGATTTTCATAAGAACTCCTTGAAATTTGCTGACATTAGTATATAATAACATTAAGCATTTGTCAAATTGATAATATTTATGATTTGCATAAATAATTTTAATGGAGTTATTATGGATTTAAGGAATCTAACGACGTTCATTCAGGTTGCAGAGCTTGGAAGCTTTACCAAGGCTGCAGAAAAGCTTGGATATGCTCAGCCTACAGTTTCTTTTCAGATAAAGCAGCTTGAAACAGAGCTTGGAGCTCAGCTTTTTGAGAGAATCGGACACACAGTTGCGCTTACAGACCGAGGACACACTGCCCTTGCCTATGCGCAGAATATCTGCAGAATGACACAGACTATGATAAGCGGCGAGGACATTTCACATCAGGCTAAAGGCACGATACGTATCGCTATGGCTGATTCCCTTTGCCCCACACTCGTTGAAAACCGATTTGCAGAATTCCACCGCCAATATCCCGGTGTTTCTCTAAACGTTACAACGGCAGGAACAGACGAGCTTTTTCGCCTTATAGACAGAAACGAAGCGGATATCGTCTGTACACTGGACACACATATCTACAACGCATCTTATATTATTGCAAACGAGGAAAAGGTCAAGGTTCATTTTGTTGCATCCCCCGAAAATCCTATTACAAAAAAAGAAGACCTGAGCAAATCAGATCTTCTTAATGAATCCTTTATTCTAACAGAAAAAGGCATGAGCTATCGCCGCATTATGGACGAAAAGTTCGCCGAGGATAAAACTGAGATAGCGCCCATTCTTGAAATAAGCAGCACTGCAATCATTTCAAAGCTTATAGAAGCAAATGCGGGGATCTCTTTCTTACCCGACTACGTTACGGAAAAAGCCGTTTCTGACGGCAAGCTTGTTCGCCTTGAGGTGGACGATTTCAAGGTTACAGTTTGGAAACAGCTTTTATATCACCGAGACAAATGGATCTCTCCTCAGCTGCAAGCAGCTCTTGACTTTTTATCAAAGATAAGTGTTACTCACTAACAACAGTTTCTGTTGTTTCTTCTACTACAGTCGTATCCTCAGCCTCTGTTATAAGATAAGAGCTTACGGCATACACGATCTGTCCGTTATAGAGAAGCTTTGACCAGCCGTTTGGATGAATACCTATACGCTCTACATACTCTCCGTTAGGAAGTGTATATACAACCTCAGAATCAGTTGTCGTTGGCGCTGTTCTGAGGTTTGTTGCATTTTTGGCAGTTACCTTTTCTTCAACCGCCTTAAAGCCGTCGGATACAGGTTCGGTTTCCGCAGTTGCCGTTGTTTCCTCTACATCGGTTGAAGACTCACCTGTAAGATAGCTTGTTACCGCATAAACGATCTGTCCCTTATAGATAAGCCTGGACCAGCCCTTCTCACTTATTCCCGTTCGCTCAACAAATTCACCGTTTTTAAGAAGGACTACTACTTCACTTTTCGTTGTGGGAGCTGTTCTGAGGTTGACCTCAAGCTTTGCAGTTACCATATCGCTGACTGCTTTAAAATCATCCTGCACCTCTGTTTCAGGTGTATTGGTTACAGGGGTGGTGGGTTCTTTTGTTTCAGTTTCGGGAGCAGTTGTTACAGGAGTCAGGTCAGTTGTGAGATAGCTTGTTATTGCATAAACCATCTGACCGTTATAGATGAGCTTTGACCATCCGTTTGATCCAACTCCGATTCGGGTCACGATCTCTCCGTTTTTCAGCGTTGCAACTACGTCACTCTTTGTAGTTGCAGCGCTTCTGAGATTTGTAAGCTCTTTTGCTGTTACCTCTTCATTAACTTCAGTATAAAGCTTTTCCTCATTTGTTAAGGGAGCAGTTGCATCAGCCGGTCTTTCACTCTCGTTTTTAGGACTTGCAAGTTCTCTTTCAAAATAGCATACAACCATATCAACGTTGCCCTCAATTCCGTCAACCTTACCCTTATCCGTATACTGCCAGGCATCAGCTCTGCCGCTATACTCGGGCTTTTCTATCTCCGGATAGGTTGTTGCAGGATATTGCGCTATCCACACCTTATACTTGACAGATATATCGTCTATCTTCCAATAGAGATTCGTAAGAATATCGTTTCTTGCAACGTAGAACATAGGCTCGTAGCCACTATTTTTTATTTCTTCAAGAAATGCTACGGCATTTTTCGTTCTATCACCTGCAGAAATGCCGAACAAGCGGCTTGTAAGCTTTTTATACCCCTCACAGTCATAAACTACGGGATATGAAATGCTATAGCCCTCTATGGCCTTTGCTGTCCACTGCGCCTCTTCTCTTGCTTCTGCTTCTGTTGTTGCAGTTGAGAAGAAATAAACGCCTACAAGAATTCCTGCCTTCTCTGCCTGCTGAATATTATAATCGGCATTATCGTCCTTAAATATCTCTCCCGTCTCACCTCTGTAGCCGATACGGATATAAGCAAACTCTATACCGCTTTCTTTAACCTTTTGCCAATCTATTTTTCCCTGCCATTTCGATACGTCGATTCCGTTTGAACGGCCCTCCTCAAGCTGAAGCTCCTCCGCCTTAACGTCGGCTCCGCTTTCCGCCTCAACCTCCAACTCATCGTTTTCAGGGTCTACCTCACCATCACCAAAGCTTTCGGTTTCAGCAGGGGGAATATATTCAGTTTCAGCGCCTACATCAACAGTCGATTCGTCTGCAGTTGAGCTATCCCCTTCACTCTTATCATCTTTATCAATAGAGGTGAAAAGGACAACTGCTATCACCGCAACAGCTATCAATGCTATCAAAAAGCAGATTAAAACGCTATTATCCTTCTTTTTATTTTTCTTCACGTTATCACCCTTTATAAATCACATATACAAAATGATTATATCACAATTACATTTTATATACAAGAAAATCCGCCGAATATGCTTCGGCGGATCTTTATCTTTTAATTATTCTCTAACAAGATGAACGTAGCGAATACCGTTTACGTCGCCCTGCTTATACCAAAGAGTTACAAGAAGAGTGTCGTCGGGAAGAACTGTTACGTGGGGCTCACCAAAGGAGAAGTCTGTCCACTGGCTGAAGTCGCCGCTGGACTCACCCTTTGTTGCAGTTTCTGCCTGCCATACGGGCTCATTCTCGATCATATTTACGCCGTTTTCGTCGGGCATTTCCATAGCAAGCCAAACACCGATGGGCGCTTCCTTACGCTGATTATAAGCGATGAGAACGCTGCCATCCTTCCAGGGAGAGATACCTGTGCTCTGTCCTCTGAAGGGCTGAGCAAAGGGACCCTTGAAGGTTTCGCCATCATCTGTAGAGAGAAGCCACTGATTGGAATCAGCGCTTGCTGTCTGCCATGTGGAAACGAAAAGGTTTCCGTTTGTAAGGCGTGTTATCCAGCTTTCAGCATATGTACTGGGAGGGGGAACCTGAGCAAACTTCTTGCCCTCGAATGTTTTTCCGCCGTCCTTGCTTGTCATCTTAACCATACAGCAAAGGTCTACCTCGCCTCTCTGCTCAATTGTGAGATAGGGAGAATAGATCATTGTGAGATCGCCATTCTCATCGATAAGCATACCGCCTGCCTGCTCTGCAGATCCGTAAAAAGGAAGATCAACGCATGTGGGCAGAGGGAAATTATAGCCGTCGTCAGAAACTGAGAAGGCAACCTGGTTTTCCTTCATACCGCCAACCTCGTCGCTCCAGAAGGATTCGCCGGGCTCGTCGATATTGAATATCTGACCTGCAATAGAGAATCTGCCGTCGTTACCCTTTCTGAGAGAAGCGAAGAAGGACTTCTTGCCTTCAAGCTCGGGCCATACGGGCTTTGCCTCGTCCCATGTCTTACCGCCATCCTTGGAGTATGTGATCATAGGAACAAAGTCGTTAGCGCCGCCAAAAGAATTTATCATAAACGTGCACGCAATTGTGCCATCAGCGAGAACCGCAGTTCTGGGGCCGCTTGTTGCGCAATCCTTAGTTGTAGCGAACACGTCGCCTTCAGCTATTTTACGAAACATAGTTATACACCTTCAATTCTTAAAATTATAAAAACAGTATATCAAAAATTACTATGAATTTCAACTAAAATCTATCAAAGCTTTGAAAATCCGTGGCAATTGATAAGAGCATCCAGCTTCTGACCCGCTTTACACATAGGGCATTCATTAGAGGGATAGTTATGATAATCAGGCAAGTCGTTGGGGTCGAAAGCGGAATGAACGGGAATGCCGGCAATCTGCTCTGCTGTTGAGAATATTGCAGCTATACCGGAAACTGTACCGCCATAATATTTAACTGCTTCAACTGCGTTGCTTACAGTTTTACCGGAAGAAACGGAAACAGCAAGAACAAGGACGTTTTTGCCCTGGATCATAGGAACAATATTATCTCTGAAAATGATCTGTCCGCCACTTGCGATCTCGGGAGTTATAACGTACATACTCTTATGAGCATTCATATTAATAAAATCGGCCTTGGAAAGCTGCTCTGCGAGGCAGGCACCTATAACCTCTGTGCCGTCAAGACAAAGAATCGTATCTACGATAGTGTTCTGATAGAAATATGAGCGAAGCTCCTCGGCAACAGCCTTTGCCTCAGACATACGGCTCTTCTGAGCTACAACGTCTATATAATAATTGGAATGGCAGTTTGCTGTTGCAAAATGACCTCTTGCTACACGAAGATAGAGGTTTTTACGTTTTGTTTCGTACTTGAATGTGGTTGAACTTGGCATTTGAAGCTTCTCCTTAAAACAACTTTTTACCATCATACCATATTTGTTTTATATTTACAATATTTTTTGTGAATTTTTAACCGTATTGGAAATTTTGACGAAAACTGATTTTAATGAAATTAATAAAAATCGCAAACCCCCTTGTAAGTTATACCTGTTTATTGATATAATAGTTATATATGACATTTGAAAATATTAAGAAACGAGGATATATCAAATGAGCTTCAAGAAAGACTTTTTGTGGGGCGTTGCTTCCGCAGCTTATCAGATCGAGGGTGCCGCTTTTGAAGACGGAAAAGGCCTGAGCATCTGGGACGTTTATTCCCATATTCCCGGCAAGATCAAGGAAGAACACAATGGTGACGTTGCATGCGACCACTACCACAGATACAAGGAAGACGTTGCTCTTATGAAGGAGCTTGGAACAAAGGTTTACCGCTTCTCTGTTTCCTGGCCCCGCGTTCTCCCCAACGGTATTGGTGAAGTTAACCAGAAGGGTATCGATTTCTACAACAACCTCATCGACGAGCTTCTCGCTGCAGGCATCACTCCCTGCCTTGTTCTCTTCCATTGGGATTTCCCCTACGAGCTCTACAAGAAGGGCGGCTGGCTCAATGCTGACAGCTCTGAATGGTTTAAATACTACACAGAGGTTTGCGCAAAGGCATTCGGCAACAGAGTTAAAATGTGGATAACTTTCAACGAACCTCAGTGTTTCCTTGGCGAAGGCCACCTCAACGGCGGTACTGCCCCCGGAATCAAGATGACTGTTGGTGACGTTGTTCGTATGGGCCACAACGTTATGCTCTCTCACGGTAAGGCAGTTATGGCTATCCGCGAGCTCGTTCAGGACAGCATCGTTGGTTATGCTCCTTCCTGCGACGTTTGCGCGCCTGATAATGACGATCCCGCAACTGTTGAAGCTGCACGCCGCCGCTATTTCTCCTTTGACGAGGAGTGGTGGATGTGGAACGTTTCTCTCTGGAGCGACCCCGTTATGCTTGGTAGATATCCTGAAGAGGATCCCATCTTCCAGAGAAAGCTTAAGCCCCATCTTCCCGAGGGCTATGAGGATGATATGAAGATCATCTGCCAGCCTCTTGACTTCTACGGTCAGAACATCTACACAGCTTCCCATTGGTCTGCTGACGAAAATGGCGAAGCTAAGTGGACACGCCTTCCCACAGGCACAGCTAAGTCTACAAACAACTGGCCTCTCACTCCCGAAGCTCTTTACTGGGGACCTAAGTTCCTTTACGAGAGATACAAGACACCTATTATCATCACAGAAAACGGTATGGCTTGCCACGACTGGGTTTCCGTTGACGGAAAGGTTCACGACCCCAACCGTATTGACTACATAACACGCTACCTCAGAGCGCTTAAGAAATGTTCTGAGGACGGCGCCGACATCGCAGGATACTGGTACTGGGCACTGCTTGACAACTTTGAATGGGGCGATGGCTACACACAGCACTTCGGCCTCGTTTATATGAACTATCAGACTCTTGAAAGAGTTAAGAAGGATTCCTTCGACTTCTACAAAGAGGTTATGGCTACAAACGGCGAAAACATCTAAAGCAAAAAGCTCCCACTTGTGTGGGAGCTTTTTCGTTATCTTAAGAACAGCTTAAGCAGCTCTTCGTAATGCTTATTATAAGGCTGATAGCGCATAGGAAGGTCTATCCAGTTCTTTTTATCAACTATAGATTTATAGTGTGAGAAGGCGTCAAATCCGTCCTTTCCGTGGTATGCGCCCATTCCGCTTTCACCAACACCACCAAAGCCCATCTCGCTTGTTGCAAGATGAATAACAACGTCGTTTATGCATCCGCCGCCATATGAAAGCTCAGTTGTAACACGAGCAATATGCTTTTTATCACTTGAGAAAAGATAGAGCGCCAAGGGCTTGTCCTTACACTTCAATTCATCTACAACCTTATCAAAATCGTCAAACTCAATAATTGGCATTATAGGACCGAATATCTCCTCCTGCATAACTGCATCGTCGTAGCCCACGTTGTCCATTACGGTAGGGGCAATTCGGCAGGAAGCACTGTCCATATCTCCGCCGACTACTACCTTATCAGCGTTTATAAGACCACAGAGACGCTCAAAATGCTTTTGATTGATGATCTTGCCATAGTTGTTATTGCTAAGAGGATTCTCGCCATATTGGAGCTCTATCTGCCTTACAACCTCTTTTACAAACTCACCCTTAACTGACTTTTCACATAGAATATAGTCTGGTGCAACGCAGGTTTGACCGCAGTTGAGATATTTTCCAAAAACTATTCTCTTAGCCGCAAGCTTAATATCAGCGCTTGAATCAACTATGCAAGGACTTTTTCCGCCAAGCTCAAGAACAACAGGAGTTAG
>JAZQVW010000118.1:0-8867 GCA_045632025.1 Candidatus Avispirillum sp.
GCGGTGGATGAGGAGTCTAGTCTTCGCTAAACAATGGTTATAGTTGAAGTAACAAAAGCAAACAAAAATTAAGATACCAAAAAGTAAGATTGAATTTATAGCGGCCGGAGTCCCCTGCGTTATCAGATTTTGCGTAAACTAAGCCCGGACGCCTCATCAGTCAGCTGGGCTGACAGCTTCTCCCCGGAGAAGCCAAATTTCGACTGAAAGGAGTATATCGTGATCCCTGCGAACGTAATAGAAGATCTTAAATACAGAAACAGAATAGAAGACGTCGTGGGAAGCTACGTAACTCTCAGTCGTTCGGGCGCAAACCTTAAGGGTCTTTGCCCCTTTCACAGCGAGAGAACTCCGTCCTTTACGGTGTTCCCAAACGACGGTCATTATTATTGCTTCGGCTGCGGCGAAGGGGGAGATGCCATCACCTTCACTATGAAGCTTGAAAATCTTGACTATCGCGGCGCTCTTGATTTTCTTGCAAAGCGCTGCGGTGTAACGCTCCCCGAGGACGACAGATTCACTCAGAAGGGCGTTACCAGACAGAGGGTTCTTGAAATGAACAAATGCGCGGCAAGATTCTTCCGCGATATGCTCTTTGACCCTGAGATAGGCGCTGAGGGCAGGGAGTATCTTATGGGCAAGCGAGGGCTTTCTTCCTCGGTGGTCAAGCGCTTCGGCCTCGGATACGCGCCCAATTCCTTTAACGCTCTTCGCGATCATCTGCAAAAAAACGGATTCACGAGAGAGGAAATGGTTGAAGGCTATCTTTGTCAGGTCAGCCGTAAAAACGAAAAGAATATATACGATTGCTTCCGCAACAGAGTTATGTTCCCCATTATCGACGTGACGGGAAACGTTATCGCCTTTGGCGGACGAGTGCTGGACGATTCCAAGCCCAAATATCTCAACTCGGCGGACACTCCCGCATTCAGAAAGAGCAGAAATCTTTTCGCTCTTAACTATGCGAGAAACTTCTGCGAGGAAAATCTTATCCTTTGCGAAGGATATATGGACGTTATAGCCCTCCACTCAGCAGGCTTTCAGAATGCGGTCGCAACCCTTGGCACGGCTATCACGCCCGATCAGGCAAGGCTAATGAAGCGATATTCCGATAAGGTGGTCATCTCCTACGACAGCGACGAGGCAGGCCGCAAGGCGGCGTCCAAGGCCTTGAAACTTCTCTCTGAGGCGGGCGTTGATTCAACGGTGCTGAGGATGCAGGGCGCAAAGGACCCGGACGAATATATTGCCAAGTTCGGCGCCCCTAAATTTAAGGAATTGCTCTCTGCGGGCCGCAGTGAGTTCGATTTCAAAATAGATAACATTAAAGAGCGATACGATATAAATATCCCCGAGCAGAAGGTGAAGGCGGCAAACGCCCTCGTCTCCGAGATAGCGGCTTATTATTCCGCCGTTGAACGGGAGGTCTATATCGGGAAGGCGGCGGATGCCCTGTCCCTCCCAAGGGAAAGCATCAAATCAGACGTTGCCCGAGCGCTCAGAAAGAAAAAATATACCGACAAGAAGGAAAAGCGCGAGGATCTGGTGCGAACCTCCTCGGCCATTGGCGACAGGATCAATCCCGACAAGGCGAAAAACCTCAAATGCGCCGTTCTTGAGGAGAAGCTTCTCGGGATGATGCTTTGCCGAAGCGAGTTTGTTGAGCGCGGCAGAGCAAAGCTCTCGGCAGAGGATTTCTATACGGGCCTCAACCGCCGCCTCTTTGAGTTTATTCTCAGAGCGTCGGATGCGGGCGGCTTTGAAATGGGCCAGCTTTCCTCGGAGTTTTCAACGGACGAGGTGTCCCGAGTTGCCGAGTATATGACGGAGAGGATACGTCTTAACGTCAATACGGACTTTGCCTTTGACGAGGCGGCAGAGCAGCTTAAAAGAGAAACTGCCCGCCAGAAGGAAAAGGACAGCGGCAGCGTTGATCTTGCAACGCTTATCTCAAGAAGAAGCAAGGAATAGTTAAAAAATTAAGTTTACATATACTAAGGAGTTTTTTGAATGGAACAGGAAAAGAAGGTTTTAGACGTAAAGGATCTTATCGAAAAGGGTAAGCAGAAGGGCTCTATCTCCTATGCAGAGATCATGGAGGTAACAGCCATGGCAGATTGCGACCCCGAGCAGATCGAGCGTCTTTACGGTCAGCTTGAAAGCAGCGGCATTGATATTATCGACTACGACGATGCTGTAAGCGAAGAGGAAACAAAGAACGAGCTTGACCAGATGGAAAGCGCGAAGGATATGGAAAAGATCCTTCAGCAGGAGGGTCTTGCAATCGACGACCCCGTAAGAATGTACCTTAAGGAGATCGGTAAGGTTCCGCTTCTTGATACAGATGCAGAGCTTGAGATCGCAAAGAAAATGGCAGATGGCGACGAGGAAGCAAAGAAAATGCTTATCGAGGCAAACCTCCGTCTCGTTGTTAGTATCGCAAAGAGATACGTTGGTAAGGGTATGTTCTTCCTTGACCTTATTCAGGAGGGTAACCTCGGTCTTATGAAGGCGGTTGAAAAGTTCGACTTCACAAAGGGCTTTAAGTTCTCCACATACGCAACGTGGTGGATCAGACAGGCTATCACAAGAGCAATCGCAGACCAGGCAAGAACTATCAGAATCCCCGTACACATGGTTGAGACCATCCATAAGGTTTCCCGCTATCAGCGTCAGCTTCTTCAGGAGCTTGGCCACGAGGCAACAGCTGAGGAGGTTGCTGAAAAGATCGGTATGTCTGCCGATAAGGTTCGTGAGATCATGAAGATCGCGCAGGACCCCGTTTCCCTTGAAACACCTATCGGCGAGGAAGAGGACAGCCACCTTGGCGACTTCATTCCCGACGATGATTCTCCCGCTCCTCAGGAGGCCGCATCCTTTGCAATGCTCAGAGAGCAGCTCAGCGAGGTTCTTCATACGCTCACTCCCAGAGAGGAGCACGTTCTCAAGCTCCGTTACGGTCTTGATGACGGACGCCCCCGCACACTTGAAGAGGTTGGTAAGGAATTCAATATCTCCCGTGAGCGTAACCGCCAGATCGAGGCTAAGGCTCTCCGCAAGCTCCGCCATCCCAGCCGCTCCAAGCGACTCAAGGACTTCCTTGATTAATTAAAAGTTTACAAACTTGGCCATAGCTCCCTATATATCGTCAAAAACGCCCTTTGCTCCGTGAAAAGCAACAAAAGCAAAAAGCGTTTAATGTGCGATTGTTACAATACGATTCTGCAGGCCGCAAAAAAAGTGACTTTGGAAGGATCTTAAGGGGGGGCTTGGTTGGCTATAAAAGGCTAAATAAACCTTGACATATATTGATATTTAGTGTAAAATATATAAAGCATATGTGTGCTCTCAAGCACAATTAATGATCGAACAATTTTTGAGGAGGATCCGATAAAATGAAAAGAAGACTTATTAGCTTCCTGCTTTGCGTTGCTTTGCTCTTCACAGGGATTATGATCACAGGTTGTACTCCCGCTGAGGACGACGAGGTGAACACTGAGGAAACAGGCGAAGAAAACGACGGTCTCACACGTTCCGGTATGACACTCACTCTGTGGGTTCCCACACAGGAAGGAACAACAGAAGAGGCTCTTGAGCTTGTTGAAGAAGCTATCAATAGAATCACTCAGGCTCAGTACGACACAGCTATCAAGCTTTACGGTATTCCCACAGACGATTATGAGGAAGCTGTAAAGAAGCAGATCTCCGACATCAAGATCCGCGTTGAAGAGGCTGAGCAGAGAGCTATCGAAAGAAGAAAGGCTGAGCGCGAGGCGGCTAAGCGTGGCGAAACTCTTCCTCCCGAGGAGTATGAAGAGGACGAATCACTGAAGAACCCCTACGACCTCATTGTAAACAGCGGTGCAGGCTATCCTCACGTTGAAAACAATCAGCTTGATATCTTCCTCATCAGAGGCTATGAGGACTATAGCTACTATGCAAACGAATTCCTCGTTGAATCTCTCAACGAAGAGCTCAACGGCGCATCCAAGATCCTCAGATCTTATATCTACCCCAGCTTCTTTGATGCAGCTAAGATCGACGGAAGCATATACGGTGTTCCCAACAACCACGCTCTCGGCGAATATACATACATGATCGTAAATAAGGACCTTGCAGATAAGTACGGCTATTCCGAGAAGGAGCTTCTCTCCATCGGTAACTGCCAGTCTCTGCTTGCTGATATCGCAGCTGATACAGAGCTTACAGGCGTAGTTCCCTTCTGGGGCGATATCGAGCCTGCATACCTTCAGTATTGGTCCGGCAAGACATCTGACGATTTCTCCGTTCTTGCTTCTAAGGTAACAGCGGATCAGACAATCGACCAGGTTAAGCTTGAAAACGTATTCAATATCACAGACTTCGTAGACAGCGTATACTATAATAAGCTTTACACAGAGCTTGGTTACGTTTCCAAGGCTGAAAGCGTTGAGGACTTCGGCGTTGCTATCGTAAAGGGTACACCTGCTGAGATTGAAGAGCTCTACGGCGAAGGCTACTACGTAAGAACATACCAGAGCCCCGAAGGCTCTCTTGACGACTACTGCTCCGCAGTATTTGCAATCAGCTGCTTCACAGAGAGCGTTCCCCGTTCTATGGAAATCCTCACTCTCCTTAACACAAGCGAAGAGCTCAGAACAGTTCTTCAGTACGGTGTTGAGGGCGAGCACTGGAAGCAGGACGAGCTTGATAACTCCGTTATCGTTGAGCTCAAGGACGATTACAATATGGACCTTGCCGACACAGGTAACGTTTATATGACATATCCCACATACGGCGAGCCCATGGATTGGTCCTCCGCTAAGACTCAGAACCTTGATTCTTACTATCCTGCAACTTACTATATGACAGACTACGTTCACGACGGTAACAAGGAGCTTGTTGCTGAGTTCGATAAGTTCTGTAAGGGAATTGCTGACGAGATCGCTGCTATGGATGCTGAAACATTCAAGACAAACGTTGGCAGACTCAGAAAGAAAGTTGAAGATAACGAGTATTTCCAGAAGCTCACCTACGAGCCCGCTTCCTCTGACTCTCAGAAGGGCAGAACAGAAGAGAACGGCTGGTACGTTGACAACTCTATCGTATACCAGTGGCTTGAAAGAGTTAAGTTCATTCTTGAAAACGGCTAATATCTAAGATTCGAAAGCGGCGCTAAAAACGCCGCTTTTGCTTGTTTTTGAAACGCTATATATAATAAGGAAGGATCATTATGAAAAAATATAAAACGGAAATGCATTGCCATTCATATCCCGTAAGCCGCTGTGCAACTCATCGCCATGAGGATCTTGTGGAGCAGTATCTTCAGTATGGATATACAACAGTTGTGCTGACAGAGCATCTTAACGAGTATACCTTCCACGGTATGAATGATAAGACACTTGCCGAAAAAATGGAATATTATCTTGATAGCTATAGAAATCTTAAGAAGGTTGCAGGGGATAGACTAAATATCCTTCTTGGCGCAGAAATACATATGGCGGGAATGGGCGATAGCGACTTCCTCGTATACGGAGCAGAGGAGGAGTTTTTTCAGAATAACCCCGATATCTACCTTTACGACCATTGGAGAAACGGCGCCCATATAAGAAATAACGGGCTCCTGCTTTTCCAGGCTCATCCCTTCAGATACCGTCAGATGCTTTGCCCCGTGGAGTGCCTTGCGGGAATCGAGGTCTATAACGGACATCCCGAGCAGAATAGCCATAACCATATGGCAGAGCGCTGGCACGAAACATATCCCCATCTGCTTACAGTTTCCGGAAGCGACCACCACGACGCGTGCCAGTATCCCGATGCGGGGATTCTCACGGACGAGCCTGTCACAAGCAATAAACAGCTCCTTGAAATTCTCAGAAGCGGTAATTATGAGCTGATTCGTGATGAGAATACACGAAAAAAGTGCATTGAAGATATGAAAAGTACACAATGAAGCAGGAATGGGCTTTGAGAAAACACGAGAAAACGAGAGAAAAAGAGAGCATTTAAGAGCATTTGCATACCTATATTAAAAATTTGAAGAATTTTCGAAAAAAGTATTGACAAGTTATGCTACGTTTGATATAATACACAGGCTGAATAAAAAACTAATTAACTTATGCTAAATTTCGGAGGATAGTTCTATGTCAACATATATGGCAAAGAAGGAAACCGTTGAGCGCAAGTGGTACATTATCGACGCGGCTAACAAGCCCCTCGGTAGAACTGCAGCTGCAGCGGCTACAATACTTCGCGGCAAGCACAGACCTGAGTTCACACCTCACGTTGACTGCGGCGAATTCGTAATCATCATCAACGCATCCAAGGCTGTACTTACAGGTAAGAAGCTCGAGCAGAAGTTCTACCGTCGTCACAGCGGTTACATTGGCGGTCTTAAGGAAACATCCTACAAGACACTTATGGCAACAAAGCCCGAGCTCGCAATGCAGCTCGCAGTTAAGGGTATGCTTCCCCACAACTCCATCGGCGATAAGTCCATCACACGCCTTAAGGTATACGCAAACGAAGCACACAAGAACGAGGCACAGAAGCCCGTTCCTTACGAGTTCTAAGAAAGGGGATAACAGAGAATGTATACAAGTGCAAAGCCTTATTTCTATGGCACAGGTAGAAGAAAGAGCTCCACAGCTCGCGTACGTCTGTATCCCGGTACAGGTACAATCACAATCAACGGTCGTGATATCGATTCTTATTTCGGCCTTGAAACACTCAAGCTCATCATCAACCAGCCTTTCGCTGTAACAGATACAATGGGCAAGTTTGATATCGTAGCAAACGTTCGCGGCGGCGGCTTCTCCGGTCAGGCAGGCGCAATCCGTCACGGCGCAGCTCGCGCACTCCTTCTCGCAGACGAGACATTCCGTCCCGCTCTCAAGAAGGCAGGCCTCCTCACAAGAGACCCCAGAATGAAGGAAAGAAAGAAGTACGGTCTCAAAGCAGCTCGTCGTGCTTCCCAGTTCTCCAAGAGATAATTTCAGCCTACGGGCTATTATCAAAAAAGCACTCACATTTGTGGGTGCTTTTCTTTTTGTTGCGGTGTAGATTTGAATGATAATTTACGTGGTAAGCCTTCTCCTGCAGGAGAAGACTATTACGGTAAACGATAATTAAGCGTTTATTACAAACCCTCCCCAGCGGGGAGGGGGGACCATTTTGCTCTGCAAAATGGTGGGTGAGGAGAGCCTTAATTAAAAGATTTTCTCCTCATCCGACTTCGCCCCGGCTCAGCCACCTTCCCCGCTGGGGAAGGTTTAATATAACCGCTAAACGATAATTTATCAGTAGAACGTTATTTGATATTTGTAGGGACCGGCGTCCTCGACGGTCCGATATCAAACATATGTGAATTTTAATATTTGATAGGTTGAATCTTATTATCAATTATAGCAAGACTAAATCCTTCGTTTGCGGACCGTCGGGGACACAGGCCCCGCCCTACGGTTATCAAATATCGAATTTCAGATGCGATTGTCTTCGGGCGAACACAGTTCGCCCCTACGATGTGTATACCGCTAAACGATAATTTATCTTATACCTTGCAATAACCAAATTTGTCCTATGCTATTTATTTCTGTCTTTATATGTGGTAAAATACTATCGTTATTATGCAGGCGACAGCGAAAGGAGAGTGCAAAATGCGAAGGATAAATATTTTAAGCGGAAATGCGCTGAAGATAATCGCGGCAATATCAATGCTACTTGACCATATAGGATATCTGTTTTTCCCAAGCATCAGAATATTCAGAATCCTCGGTCGTCTTGCGTTTCCCATATTCGCTTTCCTCATTGCAGAGGGCTGCAGGCATACGAGAAACCGCCTTAGATATCTTCTCACAATGGCAGGCTTCGCAGCTGCGCTTCAGCTTTTCTATTATTTCTACAGCGGCTCGACCTCTATGACCGTTATCGTGACCTTCACTGTTTCCATCGTGCTTATATACGCCCTTGACGCGGTGAAAAGGATTCTCTTTGACGATGGGGCGGATTTTCTTATAAAGCTTTTGTCCGTATGCTTCTTCTTTATTGCAGTTATGGCGGTGTATGCCCTGAACACAAGATTTAAAATAGAATACGGCTTCAACGGATGCATCCTGCCCGTTGCTGCATCCCTTTTCCATATGCCGAAAGGGAAGAGCGGAGCGGTTTTTGAAAAGATGGACTCCTTGCCCGTTCACGTTTTTGCAATGGGCGCGTGGCTTCTTTATATGTCCATCGTCCGCGGCTGGGTACAGCCCTGGTCACTTTTGTCCCTGCCCATATTGCTCCTCTATTCGGGCAAGCGCGGCAAGGTTAACCTTAAATATTTCTTCTATCTCTTCTATCCTCTCCATCTTGCCTCCCTCGAGGGCATCAGATGGTGCATTGAAAAATTAAACTGATCGGAGAAGACAATGTTTTCTATTCTTCTTGCAATAATATACATATCGTTTATAAGCCTCGGTCTGCCCGATCCCCTTCTTGGCTCGGGCTGGCCCGTTATGCATCTTGAAATGGGTGCGCCTATCTCAATGGCAGGCGTTATCGCAATGATAGTCGCAGGAGGCACTATCGTCTCAAGCCTTATGTCCGACGCCCTTACAAGACGATTTGGCGCAGGGCTCGTAACCGCAGTAAGCGTTGCAACGACGGCCGTGGCTCTCCTTGGATTTTCAACGTCTGATCACGTGTGGCAGCTTTGCCTCTGGGGAATCCCCTACGGACTTGGCGCGGGAGCCGTTGATGCCGCCCTCAATAATTTCGTCGCCCTTCATTATGCCGCAAGACATATGAGCTGGCTCCATTGTTTCTGGGGAATCGGCACCTCTATCAGCCCCTTTATAATGAGCTATTGTCTCTCAGGCGGACACGGCTGGCAGATGGGATATAGA
>JAZQVW010000119.1:0-3485 GCA_045632025.1 Candidatus Avispirillum sp.
ACTCGATCTGGAGACAAGCGCCGTTATCGAACTTGATGAAGCCCATTGCAAGGTCTTCAACGTCGAATGTGCCGTCAGCCTGGGATTCACCGAATGCTGCATGCTCGGAGGAAGCCTGAGCATCGTCGTCAGCAAACTTTGTGAAGATGGAGCCGGAAACTGCAACAGGTGTGGGGTTGCCCATGAGGTACATGGAAAGGTCGATCATATGTACGCCAAGGTCGATAAGGGGACCGCCACCGGACTGCTCCTTAGTTGTGAACCAGCCGCCCTTGCCGGGAATACCGCGACGACGGATCCAACCGCAACGGCCTGCATAGATATCGCCGAACTCGCCTGCATCAGCCAGAGCCTTAAGCTTCTTGGATGTTGCAACGTGACGGTTGTTTCTCATGATCATGAGAGTCTTGCCGGCCTTTTCGCTTGCAGCCTTCATTTCGAGAGCCTTTTCAACGCTTACGGAGTCGGGCTTTTCGCAGAATACGTGCTTGCCGAGCTCGAGAGCCTTGATAGCGAAGGGAGCGTGGAGGTAGTTAGGAACGCAGATATCGATAGCCTCGATATCGGGGTTCTGAATGAATTCGTCAAACTGTGTGTAGCACTTAGCGTTTGCGAGAACGTCTGTGCCAACCTCGTTCTTAGCGTAAGCCTGAACCTCTTCGCATCTGCCGTCAACGATGTCGCAAAGAGCAACGATCTCAACCTGGTCAGCAACGTGAGAGTAAGCGGGGAGGTGAGCCCACTTCATGATACCGCCGCAACCAACGATACCGATCTTAAGTTTCTTGTCTGCCATATTAGTGTACCGTACCTTTCTTGGTATTATTTACTTAACTAATTTGAGAACAAATCTCTCTAAATTAAATTTTACCACAAATATTTTATCATTTCAATGTGTAGATGAAATTTTATTGTATTGTTTTTGGGGTATTTTTGTGCTAAAATAATGAAGATAGGTTAGGAGGTGCAGTATGCTCAAAAAATTCATTTCCTATTATAGGCCTCACAGGCTGATATTCACGCTTGATATGCTTGCAAGCCTTGTGGTTGCAATGATCGCCATTGTTTATCCCATCGTCACAAGAACGATGCTCAACGATCTTATCCCCAACAGAAACTATAAAATGGTGGTTATTTTCGGTGTAACTCTTCTTGTTTTATACGTTGTCCGTATGCTGCTCAATTATTTTATTCAGTATTACGGCCACGTTATGGGCGTTCGTATGCAGGCTCAGATGCGAAGCGATATGTTCAATCATCTTGAAAAGCTGCCCTACAGCTTTTACGATAAAAACGAAACGGGTAAGATAATGTCCCGAATGACAAGCGACCTTTTCGACATCAGTGAGCTTGCCCATCACGGACCTGAAAATCTGCTTATCTCATCCATTTCCATTATCACGTCCTTTGTCTATCTTTCAACCATCAACATCTGGCTCACGGTAATAATCTTCGTTTGCGTGCCCTTTCTTCTTCTCATCGCCTCAAAGCTGAGAGGGAAAATGAGAGCGGCCTTCAAGAAGAGCAGAGCGGCAACGGCTGAGATAAACGCCGCTCTTGAAAGCAGCATCTCCGGAATCAGAGTAACCAAGGCCTTCACCAATTCCGAAAAGGAAAAGGAGAAGTTTGAGGTTGGCAACAAGTCCTTCGTTGATTCAAGAAAGGAAGCCTACGATGCAATGGGCAAGTTCCATTCGTCAACCTCTTTTATTACAGACGTTTTCAACGTTATCGTTCTTATTGCAGGCGGCTTCTTCCTTTATAGCGGAGCTATCGGCTTCGGCGACTATTCTGCATTTATCGTTTCCGTAAACCTCTTTATCTCACCCGTTATGACTCTTATCAATTTCACCGAGCAGTATCAGAACGGTGTAACGGGCTTTGAGAGATTCCTTGAGATCATGGCTGAGGAGCCTGAGCGTGATAACGAGGGTGCCGTTGATATGGGCCGTGCTGAGGGACATATCACCTTTGAAGGTGTAACAAGCGCATATGAAGAGGGCAGAGACGTTATCCGCGGCATCGACCTTGATATTGAAAAGGGCAAGACCTATGCTCTTGTTGGCGCAAGCGGCGGCGGTAAGACCACTATATGTCATCTTATTCCCGGCTTTTACGATATTTCAAATGGCGATATTAAGATAGACGGCAGAAGCATAAGCGAAATAACGAAGGCTTCTCTTCGCCGCAATATCGGTATCGTTCAGCAGGACGTTTATCTTTTCAATGCATCCATTAAGGATAATATCCTCTACGGTCGCCTTGATGCAACGGACGAGGAGGTCTACGAGGCGGCAAAGAGAGCCAATATCCACGAATATATAATGTCGCTTCCCGAGGGATACGACACCAATATCGGCGAGCGCGGTGTGAAGCTTTCGGGCGGACAGAAGCAGAGACTCAGCATTGCGAGAGTATTCTTAAAGAATCCTCCCATTCTTATTCTTGACGAGGCAACAAGCGCTCTTGATAACACCACGGAGATACTTATTCAGCGCTCTCTCAACGAGCTGTGTAAGGGAAGGACGACAATCGTTGTTGCCCACCGTCTGTCAACCATCAAGAATGCCGACGAGATCATTGTTATTGAGGATGGCGTTATAACGGAGAAGGGAACTCACGATGAGCTTCTCTCTCTTGATAAGACCTATGCCCATCTCTATAGCCTTCAGTTCAGAGAAGACTAAATCAGCATAAAACCGCGGCGAAGGCCGCGGTTTTGTTGTGTATGTAATATAAATATAAAAAAGTCGTTTTTATTTTTTTGAACATTATTGACAAAAGCAGACAAAAGGTGTAAGATAAGGTATCAGACATTGGTAATAAAAATAAATAAACGGAGGTACTATCATGTCTAACCAGAATCTCGTACGTTTTCTTTTGACATTCTTCCTTGGCTGGATCGGAAGTCTTATCATCAATCATTCTTCCCTCAAGCCCGAAGGATTCAAGTCCAGAACAGGCGCTTATATTTTCCTTACACTGATCACATTCGGTATCTATGGTCTCGTTGCTTCTATCTGCAACCTCGGCTTTGATCCCGCAAAGGAAAAGAATATCGGTTATAAGAAGGACTAAGCTATGATAAAAAGCCACCGCAAGGTGGCTTTTTATTTAACTGTGGGGCTGGTCATACTAACATTTATGTTGAGCCGCCGAAAAGAACGATGAGTATGTTACAAAAAGGCTCCCCTATCTTAGGGGAGCTGTCGAACGCAGTGAGACTGAAGGGTAGATTTCTTAACGCAATCATTTTTCTACCCTTCCGTCTTGCCTTGCGGCAATCCACCTCCCCTAAAACAGGGGAGGCTTGGGTGCTAAACCACAATTTATCCCCAAAAATAAAAAAAAGCCCCATAGGGCTTGCATCGTCCGTATAAATTAGAAATGACCCTTAACTGCACATCAGCTAAGATACTACGCAGTTAAGGGTCATTTCTGTTCACTCTTGATATCTAACATCTTTTGATTATCCTCTCTTTCTT
>JAZQVW010000120.1:0-2937 GCA_045632025.1 Candidatus Avispirillum sp.
GCTTGACATAATCGAGGAACTTGGCATCAGCGATTTTCCCACCACCGTGCGAGTAAACAGCCAAACGGACAAGGCGCTTCTTTCACGCGTTGCGGAGGTCATCCGCTACGGCGGCGGAGTTATTGCAGTTTACAACGAGGAACTTATTATTGATTCTCTTGTTTCCCGCGGCTATGGCTTAAGCGAGGCGAGAAGCTTTGCAAACGACGGGTGCTGGGAGATTCAGATTCCCGGCAAGACGTTCTTTACTTATGCTCCCTTTGACAGCCTGCAGGTGTTGCAGAAGCAGACCCTTTGCGGCTATAGTGGGGACGTGGCTTTTGACGATTTTGAATCCTTATATAACAAATATATATCCGACCTTGAGGAGGCAGTCAAAAAGCTGTTTTCAAGCCGAAGGACCTATGAGTTCAATATCGGATGCGACAGGGAATATTATTGGGAGCCGCCAACGCCCTGCACGGTGGTTTCAATTTTTGAGGACGGATGCATTGAAAAGGGACTTTCCTATCTTGAGGGAGGCCCCGAATACAACGTTGTTTCTCCTCATATCGGAGGTCTGCCCGACACAGTCAACAGCCTTTACGCTATAAAAAAGCTCGTTTTTGACGATGGCAAGGCGAGCCTCGGCGAGCTTTTGGAGGCTCTGCGCCAAAACTGGGAGGGATATGAGCCTCTCAGAAGATATGCGCTGAACAAATATAAATATTTTGGAAACGATAATGACGAGGTGGACGAGCTTTCAGCTCGCTTGGTTGAGGACTTTGCCAACATATGTGATGAGATAAGCGAGGGCACCTCCTATGACACTCCCGGAGGCATCAGCACCTTCGGCCGTCAGCTTGAATGGTCTCCTCATCGCTTTGCAACGCCCTACGGAAAGAGGGCGGGGGATATTCTCTCGGGCAATTTCTCTCCAACTCCGGGAACTGACAACGAAGGGGCAACTGCCATAATCAAGTCCTATTGCAAGGCTCCATTATGCCGTATGGTTTCGGGTGCGGCACTTGATATAAAGCTTCTCCCCCGAACAGTCAAGGGCGAGGCGGGAATTTCCGCAATAGCATCTCTTATCAGCGGCTTTGTGTCCCTGGGCGGACATTTTATGCAGCTTGATATTGCAGATTCAGCTCTTCTTTTAGCGGCGCAGGAGCATCCCGAGGATTATCAGAATCTTTCCGTCCGCGTTTCAGGCTGGAACGCCCGATTCGTAACTCTCAACCGACAGTGGCAGGATATGATAATTGCCCAATCCGGATGCGATGTATGATTTCAACGCTCTGCTAAATGTTATCTGATATTTGTAGGGCGGTCACACCCGGGGCCGCCGAGACAAAGCTTGAACCGACAGTTGCGGCGGGGCCAGTGTCCCCGCCCTACTGGATGAATTGCAAGCTTCGTTTAACATTATCACAACAATTGAACACAAAAAAGGCTTGACCGATTCGGTCAAGCCTTTTATCATTCAGTTATTGATGGGAGTTTCGTGTCTGAAGCGCTTTTTGCAAGCGTTGCAGCGATAGCATCTTGTATTGATGCGGCGGCGTATGCGGCTTCTTCTTACCATAGTCTTGGAGATGCCGTCGCCAACGAATGCGCCGAGGGCGAAGCCAAGAAGCAGGAAGAGCGCGAGGAGCCCAAGCTTATCATAGGGCAGGGCGAAGGTGCAGATAGTGAGAGCGGCGCCTATTCCCACAAAGCCGAAAAGCGGAATGAGCAGCATTGAAAGAATTTCCTTTGCTCCGTGTCGCAGAGTGCGGCGGGGAGTTTCCTTTGCATCTATGCTTCCGCATGCGGTGCATTTGGGGATATCAACAGAGGAGGCCTTGGGGGCTTCAGGCTTTTTTGCAGGAATCTGGAGATTTATCTCATCGCCTGCATCTGCTGTATTATCTGTTGCTACGTTTACGTTAAGGATACCGCGAATTCTGCCGATGAGCGTTTCAAGAGCCTCGGCCTTTTTCTGATATGCGGAATATCTCTGTGTGCCTGTAAGGAGGAAATTAAATTCATCGTTAAGGATACAATCCTCAAGCATAAAGGGAAGGATGACCTTGCCGGAGTTAACGGCGGAGTCAAGCTCCTTCAGAACCCACTGAGAGCCCTGCGCGTTTTTGGAAAGAATGAGAACGAACACCTTGCAGTTGCGGATAGCGATGGGAATTTCCTTTGTATAATTAGAGCCGCCGGGTATATCTCTGGGAGCCATCCAGCAGGAGAGACCGTTCTGCTCAAGAATGTCGCGAACAGTTTCTGCGGAGGTTATATCACCTGTGCTGTAGCTGATAAAAACTTCTTTCATTTTAATCTCCTGTATAGTAGATCTGCTTTTATGATTTTAGCATATTTATCAAATTATGTCAAATGCAAAAGGAGATAATAAATTATTGTTTAACCCCTTAGCCCTCCCTTGGGGGAGGGGGGACCGCTTGCGGTGGGTGAGGAGTCTAGGCTTAGATTATGCGAAATTTGATAACGGTAGGGGAGGTTGCCCTCGACGTCCCGCATTCAACACAATCATAAATTTTATGTTTTATTAATGTATGTTGACCTTTGGGCACGGCGGGAGTAAACCCCCGCCCTACAAATTCTAACCATCGTGCAGCGAAGCCCGGACGCCTCATCCACCGCTCCGCGGTCCCCCTTCTCCCTTAAAAGGGCGAAGGCTTATTTCGATAAATTATCGTTTAGCGCCCAAGCCTCCCCTATTTTAGGGGAGGTGGCCGAGCATAGCGAGGTCGGAAGGGTAGAAATTTAGCTTGTTTTAACTATTTTACCCTTCAGTCAGCTTCGCTGACAGCTCCCCTAGAATAGGGGAGCCTTTTTGTATGATAAATTATCGTTTAGCGATATATCCTCCCCTACGGGTTAAGCGGAATTTGCCGTTCTACAAAAATTTCCCGAAACCACTTTTAATTGTGGCAAAGATAATGTAAA
>JAZQVW010000121.1:0-5993 GCA_045632025.1 Candidatus Avispirillum sp.
TGACAGGCACAGACGAGCACGGCCAGAAGATCGAAAACAAGGCTGCTGATGCAGGTATCTCCCCCAAGGAATACGTTGACAACGTTGCAGGCGAGATCAAGGGCGTTTGGGATCTGATGAACACAAGCTACGACAAGTTCATCCGCACAACAGACGACTATCACGAAACAGCAGTTAAGAATATATTCAAGAAACTCTACGACAAGGGCGACATCTACAAGAGCTCCTACGAGGGATGGTACTGCACTCCCTGTGAATCCTTCTTCACAGATACTCAGGCAACCGAGGGCAAGTGCCCCGACTGCGGCAGACCTGTTGAAAGAGCAAAGGAAGAGGCTTACTTCTTCAAGATGAGCAAGTATGCAGACAAGCTTCTCGCTCACATCGAAAACAACCCCGAGTTTATTGAGCCCGAATCCCGCAAGAAGGAAATGGTTAACAACTTCCTTAAGTGCGAGGGCGGTCTTCAGGACCTTTGCGTTTCCCGCTCCTCCTTTAAGTGGGGCGTTCCCGTAAGCTTTGACGACGGCCACGTTATCTACGTTTGGATCGACGCGCTTTCAAACTACATCACAGCTCTCGGTTTTGACCCCGATCACGCTGAGCAGCCCGAGCTCTATAAGAAGCACTGGCCTGCTGACGTTCACATTATCGGTAAGGATATCCTCCGTTTCCACACCATCTACTGGCCCATCATTCTTATGGCTCTCGGCGAACCCCTTCCTAAGAAGGTATTCGGCCATCCCTGGTTCAACTTCGGTCAGGACAAGATGAGTAAGTCCAGAGGTAACGTTATTTACGCTGACGAGATGGCAAAGCACTTCGGCGTTGACGGTGTTCGTCACTACGCTCTCTCTGAAATGCCTTATGCAACAGACGGCTCCATCACATACGAGTCCGTTATCACTCGTTACAACAACGACCTTGCTAACAACCTTGGTAACCTTGTTTCCCGTACACATGCTATGACAAAGAAGTACTTTGACGGCATCATCCCTGCTCCCGCAGGCGAGGAAGGCACAGACGGCGAGCTTAAGGAAGCGATCGTTAAGGCTATCGAGGCATTTAAGACTAACATGGACGGCTACCGCATTGCTGATGCTATTGACGCCGTTTACACAATGCTTCGCCGCGCTAACAAGTACATTGACGAAACAACCCCTTGGGTTCTTGCTAAGGACGAGGCTAATCACGCTCGCCTCGGAACAGTAATCTACAACCTTCTTGAGACCATCAGAATTGCTGCAGTTCTTCTTACTCCTGCAATTCCTGCAACCTGCGAATCTATCTTTGCTCAGATCGCAACAGACAAGTGCGACTACGCTTCTATCGAGACATTCGGCGCTCTTGAAGCAGGCAAAGCACTTGGCGAGTCTGTAATGCTCTTCTCCAGAATCGACGAGGCTAAGCTTCTCGAACAGCTTAACGCTGAAATGGAAGCTAAGCAGAAGGCTGCAGAGGCTGCCGCTAAGGCTACTGAAAAGCCTGAGGGATGCGCTCTCATCGGTATTGAGGACTTTATGGGCGTTGAGCTCAGAAGCGCTCAGATCGTTGCTTGCGAAAAGGTTAAGAAGGCTAAAAAGCTTCTCAAGCTTGAGGTTGACCTTGGCTACGAAAAGCGCCAGGTCGTTTCCGGCATTGCTAAGTTCTATGAGCCCGAGGACCTTATCGGCAAGAAGATCATTCTTGTTTGCAACCTCCGACCTGCAACTCTTTGCGGCATTGAATCCAACGGTATGATCCTTGCAAGCGGCGAGGAAACTATCCGCGTTGTATTCCTTGATCCCGAAACAGGTCTTGGCGAAAGAATCAGATAAAAATTTATTGAAAATTCAAAGGGGACTTTACAGTCCCCTTAAATTTTAGGTGTTTTATGAAATTATTCGACTCACATTCTCATTATAACGATCACCGCTTTGACGAGGAATATCCCGGAGGCGCTGACGGGGCTATAAATGATGCATTTAACACGGGAGTTTGCGGCTTCATCTGTGTCGGCACAGAACCTAAAAACTGCAGAAAAGCCATCGAAATCGCCTCTCACTATGATAAGGGCTTTGCGGCTGTGGGCCTTCATCCCGAGGATGCGGCTCACTTTGAAAGAAACCGTCTTGCCTCCGTTGTTGAGGACATCGCTTCACTTCTTTCTAACGAAAAGGTGGTTGCACTTGGCGAGATCGGTCTTGACTACCATTGGGATACTCCCCGCGATATTCAGAAGGAAGTTTTTGATATGCAGCTTTCTATTGCGCGCGAGAAGAAGCTTCCCGTCATTATTCACGACCGCGAGGCTCACGGCGACATATTTGATATGCTCCGTGCTTATCCCGACGTTACAGGCGTTATGCACTGCTACAGCGGCAGCGCCGAAATGGCAAAGGACTACGTTCGCCGCGGATGGTATATCTCCTTTGCCGGCCCCGTTTCCTACAAAAACGCTGAAAACGTTCGCGCAGCTTGCCGCGCTGTTCCTCTTGACAGAATACTTATAGAAACAGACTGCCCCTATCTTGCACCCGTTCCTCACAGAGGAAAAATAAATCATTCGGGATATATGGTTCACACTCTCGCAGCTATGGCTGCGGCAAGAGGCGAAAATGAAGAAACACTTGCAAAGGCTACTATTGAAAATTCTATGAGATTATTTAATATAGAGCTATAAACAATCAAGTATTATCTTCAAATATATAATATAATAGAACAGCCCCCTCAATATGAGGGGGCTGTTCTATTATGAACCGTATAAATCAATTTATGATTGTTGAATTTGTAAGCTTAAGAAACTTCTTTAATGCTCTACGGCAATTTATCATATACACCGCAAACAAAACAACAGCTATAATCATAACCCAAGAAAGAATAATCAGTGTCATAAAAAAGTCACGATTTGCAATGCCTGCAGATATTGAAAGTAAAAATGAGATAATAAAGAATAAACCGATTCCTAACTTATCTAAGCCAAACAACTTCAGTGAAACAACTATACTTGTATTTTTATCTTTCTGATCATCAATTACTCCCGTTATTATCGGAAACAGCAGTTTATTTGAATAAAATGACTTTTCTCTGATTTCGAAAGTATTGTTTTCAAAACCACCGATAAATTCCCCTGACTTCATAAGATCAATAGAAATCTCAGTTAAAGACATCGGTGAGGATATAGTTTTTTTAAATAAGTTCATACTACACATCCTAAGTTTATTACATAAATCCACTATTTCATTTCTTGGTTTTCTTTTCAACCGCATTTACGATACACACTCCGCAGAAGCCGAAGAATGTTCCAAGAATCGCTCCTCCCAAAACATCGGAGGGAAAATGCACGTACAAATATAATCTTGAAAAGGCGATAAGTGCTGCAAGAACAACTGAAATTATTGCTGTTACTTTCTTTCCGGGCAAAGTCTTATAACAAATAGCCATAACTGAAGCAAACTCAAAAGATGCAAGTGTATGTCCAGAGGGAAAAGAATAGTCGTGAGGAGCCTTTATAAGAAGATCCGTTACAAGGGCGCCCTCAAGCTCATAGGGACGAACTCTGCCAAAAAGATTTTTAAGCAATCCGTTTCCAAGAACAAGTCCTAAAACGAGAGCTATGCCCATTGCAATTCCTGCTTTTCTTGTTTTCTTAAAGCACACCATAACCACGGCAACTATGATCATAAAGATACCCTTATTGCCAAGAGCGGTTATTACGGGCATTACCACGTCAAGAAACAGGCAGGAAAAAACGTTATGGATCCAGTTTAGGATGGCTACGTCTGTATTCTGAATAAAATCGGGAAAATACGGTACCATTTATTTCTCCTTTAATTACGCTCCATATCGTAGATAAGGAACTTATCTCCCACCTTGCGAAGATAGAGCGTATAGTCAATATTATCAATATAATCCTCTGCCCCCTTCAGGTGAAGCACCTGAGAAAAGGACACTCTGCAGGAAAAGGTGTTTTCATCGTACTGAATAAATTCATCAGCCTTTTCGTTTCTGAACTCATAGGAGTCATAGGAATTGACGTACTTATTTGAAACGTTTTTAACGGTTGCATAAACCTTTGATGTAGGATCAAAATAACTGATCACCGAGCCTAAGGAAACACCGCCGTCACTATAGCGACCTTGAATATAGGTTGCATAATTCTGCAGGGCTGAGAGCACGTATTCGCTATGTTCAGCCTTAAGCGCTTCGTTATACTCCCTTACAGCTTCATAGCCGTTATCGGTTTCCACAAGACTGAGAGCTACATCTTTAAGCTTTGCTTCGATCTTCGGAGATGCTACAAGTCCGCCAACCTTATACTTTGTATAATAAACACCTGCCACTCCGTCAAAAAGGAATGCGTTGTGCTCATCGGGAATATCATTTTCAATTATATAGCTTTCGTCCAAATTCTTGCCGTTAAGGGTAACCACCGAACCTCGGGGCACTGTCACCTCAACGTCCTCGTTTGCTGCGAAATATATACTGAATTCGCCTTCCTTATAGCTTTTGAATCCGTCCTCTCCGTCACACTCCACAAGAGTGAATTCCGCTATTTTAACGTTATCGGATTTTACGGCATATTTATAAACGCCGCTTTCGGATGAGGAAACGCTATAATAGGAAAACTCCGTTCCCTTTGTTTTTTCACTTAGATAAGCCGCCACGTTTTCTCTTGTTTCAAGTCCGAAAATGCTATCATCAAATCTTTCAAGATAGGCGATAGGATCAAAATCGGCAAAGTTAGCTTCAAAAACCTCATTTGCCGCGTGCTTTGGCTGAGAGGCCTCATATCTTGCAAGATACACGTTAAGCTGTCCCATAGCGATCTGAATTGCGATCAAGGCAATCACAACAAGTGCACCATATATGCACCAGAACACGGGGAAATTTCGTTTTTTCATTCCTCTACCCCCGTTACGATGAAATATGTGGGACATCTTCTGGGAGAGGTGAACGCCACGTAGTTATTTACAAGGCCCTTCTTACCGTATTCGCTGAGGGAATCATAATCAAGGCCAAGCTTTTCGTGAAAGTCTCTATAGTACATAACGGAGGATGAGCCACCGTCAAGCATACCCGCGGAAATCGCTCCGTAGGATACCATAAGATCTATCATATCATTATGCGTTGCGCCTATACTGCTGGCGCTTCTGCCGTCGGTTACGATAAGGATCACCGTTCCGTCGGCTGTTTGTCCGATAGCGGTACGCTGTGCCGCACCGTTATTTGAATCGGCATAATATCTTGTTACAGTATCGTTTTCACAGGTGATGAGAGTATTACCCGTTAAAAAGCTTACACCGTCACGCATACCAAGCGCGTCGGCCTTTTCTCTTGTCATAGTTTCGCTTGCAACAAGCTTATTATCCTTTGTAAAGCCAACAAAGGTTCTTCTTGCGCCGTCATCCCAGACGCATTTTCCGTTTGAATAGGTAAGGCCAACAGGCGCAAAGCCTGTTCCCATACCGCCATCATCCGCAAACTCGCCGCCGTTTATGGCAACGAGAGCATCATACTTTTCGGCCGCAGAAAAAACGGTTATTCCCTCTGTTGCGTTGCTGTAATCCTCGGAGGACACGCCTGTAAAGACTCTTGAGGGGTCACGCACAAGGACAACGTAGGCCTTGAAGGTTGATTTAGCAACTGTTTCGTAAATGATGCCGCCCTCGGCATTGGCCCATTTATCCTCCTCTGCCTTTATCTCCTCTTCCGTTTTCTTATCATAATCCTTTAGAGAAACCACGTCCTCAACAACGACCTCACTCTTCTGACTTATAGCAAGCACTGTTTCGTCGTCAAGAAAAAGTCCGGGCACCCATTTAGTGGCACTTGCCTGAAGGGCTGACAGCACAAGCAAATCTCGCACGGTTTCGCTGGGGCCAACCGCTACTGTATGGCAGAGAGAAAGAAGTCCATACACACAGATAACTATTGCTGTGAAAACAGAAAGCAGAGCTCTGAATATGTATTTACCTACCTTGCTCTTCTCTTTCTTTACAGGAGGCTCTATG
>JAZQVW010000122.1:0-3049 GCA_045632025.1 Candidatus Avispirillum sp.
CCGATTGACAAGCACGGTACAAAGGACTATAATAGAGGCAGAACAAAAAAAGAGGTGCTATTATGGCAATTATCAATATACAGCTTGAAAGCAAGGTGCTTGGCAAAAAGACAGGAATCAACGTTGTTGTTCCCCAAAAGAAATACGAGGGCCAATACAAATGCCTCTACCTGCTCCACGGTCTGGGCGACGATGAAAACGCCTGGCTTGAGCGCTCCGGCATTGAAAAATACGCCGAGGAATACGGCATCGTCGTTGTTATGCCAACGGGCGAGCAAAGCTTTTACGCCAATATGAAAAAGGGTCTTGATTTCTACAACTACGTTGCCATCGAGCTTCCCGAATTTATTGAGCGCACCTTCAACGTTTCAAAGGAGCGCGAGAACAAATATATTGCAGGCCTTTCCATGGGCGGCTACGGCGCACTTAAGATCGGTCTTCGTGAGTGTGGCAAATTTGCGGCAATCGGCTCCCTCTCCCCCTGCGGAGATATCGCCAAGCTTGAGGGCTTTGACGGATATCTTGAAAAGGTCTTCGGAGACGGGATAATCGTTCCCGAGGAGGACGACATCCTCGCCCTTGCCAAAAAGGCGGAAAGCGATCCCCTTCGCCCCCGAATCTTTCTTGCAATCGGACTTCAGGATTTTCTCTACGAAAACAACAAGCCCCTTCGCGCACTCCTTGAGGACAGCGCCTACGACTACACCTACCGCGAGGCCGCAGGTTATCACAACTGGGACTTCTGGGATGAATATATCCGGCACGTTCTTAAATGGATGCTTGGCTAAGACAATAAAAAAACACCGCTCTCGCGGTGTTTTTTATTTATTACCATTTACCCTTGGTGATCCTCATCTTAAGCATAAAGAGGTCTGTGATATCAATGTCGCCGTCGCTGTCAAGGTCGGCCGCCTTTCTTTCAGCCTCTGTGGGAGAAACAAGCTTCTTTGAAAGGAGCTTCATTCTGAATACGTCCTTGGCATCTATATCGCCGTCGCCGAAAACGTCGCCCTTCATCTCAAAGGTGAGCTTTGCATAAAGAGTTGCGTCGGAGGACGCTGTGAGAGTCGTTACAGCCTCGCCTGTAAATTCGGGATTAGTATACCAGCCCTCAAACTTGTAGCCCTCAACGCTCATTTCGGGGAGAGCCACCTTGTTGCCTGTAATGGCTGTGATAGCCTCGGGCGCTGTGCCAACGCTTGAAGAAAAGCTGATAGTGCTTTCGGTCACCTCAGCCTTTTCAACAAGTCTTGCCTGAATACGCTGAACGTAGTTGCTGCCCGTTGTGCTGCCTGCGCGTGAGCCGTTGGACGCCCAGGAGGTCCACTTGCCGTCGCCGCGGTAAACTCTATACTGAATCGTGAAATAATTTGCAAGGTTTCCTGTGAGACGCATGCTGAGACCTGTGAGCCTGCCGCCGCCGGACAGGGATGCAACAGTTGTTGCAGGAACGTAGTCCGTGGTTTCTCTGCCGCCTGAAACGCTATATTCAATGCCGCCGTCAAGATCGCAGTTTTCAAGATACATATTGAGGCCGCGAATATTGTCGGTTGAATATGTCATGGAGCCGCCGCTGTACGCCTCCTGCATACCCTTTGTCAGATCGTAGGTCTGATACATAAGCGTGGGATGATATTTGCCGTATGCTGTTTCAAGATACTGATTTCTCGCTGTGAGCCACTTGTAAAGCTCGTTTGTTGTGAAATCAAGCTTTTCTCTTGAAGTACCGCTCATAAGCTCCTCAACCGTATAGGAGCGGTTGTGGAACACGATGCCGTACTTATCGTAGTTCTTGATAAGAGAGGGCATAAGAAGCGCCTGATAGTCCTGGAACATATCGATCACCTTCTCTGTTGCAAAGGCATCGCGAACAGTTTCCTCGTACATCTCGTTTACGCGCTCAACGAACTCGGGATGGCGGAACAGCATCTTGAACCATTCAACACGGTACTGGTCAGTGGCGTCTGTAATGTTCTTCAGATAGTCCGCATTTGTTGTCTGATCATAGCTTGTGTCCCAGCCCATGATTCTGTCGTAGTCCCACAGAGGACCGCAATGGAGAACGTCGCCGGGGCCGTCAATATAGAAAAACGTACTGGAATAGGTTGCGTCAACCTCCATGGAAAGCTCTGTGATGAAATAGTAGCGGATGAAGGAGTCAACGTCGATCATAGACTCGATGGTTTCCCAATCAGCATCGGGGCTGTATAATTCAGCCTCAAGGGTGTTGATAAAGTTTTCCGTAAACGACCTGACCTCAGCCGTCTTTGCAGCTTCGGCAGGATCCTCAAAGTCGGTGTTGTATTCCTTGTAAACGAAGGGCTTGCCCGTTGTGCTTGACTGGAAATAGATCTCCTTGTCAAGCTCAGCCTGTCTGTTTATAGCATCCATTTCAAGAAGAACGCCATAGTCGGAATCAATGTCGATTCGACTGCTTCCAAGCTCAACCTTTTCGCAAAGCTGATAAACGCCGCGATACTGACCGTTGATATAAAGGTTTACAAATACGGACTCAACAACGTAGGGGATGCCGATCTCCTTACCGAGGTCGAACATGACCTTATTACGAACGAACGTACCGTCGTAATAGTTGGCAAGAAGGATATACTTCTTAGCCTTGCCCATATCAAAAAGGTCTACCTTTGAATCAAACTTGATCTGATAAGCCCACTTAATAACGCCCCATGTGGTGTTACCACGGGTCTTAAGCTCAATATTGGAGGTTGAAAGATTGTGCTTTGAATCCTCAGCCCCTGTGATCTTAGCTGTTGCCGCAACCTTGTTGTCCTTATCCTTGTAGATAGTGTTGTCAAGGTCTGCGCTGGAGTTGATGTTCAGAGTGGGCAGATTCTGGCTGGTCTGAACAATACCTGCTGAAACTCTCTCATTGCTATCAGCTGCGCCAACGCTTGATGCGAGAGGCAGAAGCATTGCAACTATGAGTAAAAATGAAAGGATCGCGCGAGAATGTTTTTTCATAATTAAAACGTCCTTTTTGGTTATTTATACCTTAATTATACCGCACATGCTTATTTTTGTCAAATTTATT
>JAZQVW010000123.1:0-18360 GCA_045632025.1 Candidatus Avispirillum sp.
AAGGTCAACATACATTAACAAAACATAAAATTTATGATTGTGTTGAATGCGGGACGTCGAAGGGGTTCCCCGAAACGAGGTTGACGAGTTTTGGGGGTTCCCGTCGAGGGCAACCTCCCCTACCGTTATCAAATTTCGCATAAACTAAGCCAAGACTCCTCACCCACCGCTGCTTCCAGTCATCGTCGTGTGTCGCGAGCCATCGTTTCGATGCACTCAGCTCTGCTCACTCGCACTTTGGATGACACCGCTTGCTAAAACGATACTTAATCGTTTTAGCTTCACTAACCCCCTCCCCCATGGGAGGGCTAAGGGGCTAAACGATAATTTATGTTACTAAGCCTTCGCCCTTTTAAGGGAGAAGGTGGCAGCCGTAAGGCTGTCGGATGAGGGTGAAAGGGGATTTCGCCTTCTGCAGAAGGCGACCAAGAAGCTCCGCCTACCAAGTAAGCGTAGCTTACTTGCGAACTCCCAAAATGCAATAGTGTTCCGCGCTCTGAGGAGCGCGTCTTAGGGCGCTGCCCCGCGTCCAGTCATCGTCGTGTGTCGTGAGCTATCGCTTCAATACACTCAGCTCTGCTCACTCGCACTTTGGATGACACCGCTTGCAAAAACGATATTTAATCGTTTTTGCCGCACTAACCTTTTTTAAAAAAGGTCGATAAAAACGTACTGACAACGTTCAGCTAAACACCGTTTCAACCAACTTTCTCGCCCCGGCGGGAGAATAGGTCCAGCGTTCAAGGCGGCGCACCCTCTCCGTATCAACGAAATATCTTAGGGGCGGTATTTGCCCTGAGCAGCAGGTGTCGATTATAACAAGCTTTATTTTCATCCTGTCGGGCAGGATATTTTTTATGTATACGGAGCAATAATCCCCTGCCCGAACGTCGTCGCGAACCTCCGCAAGCCCTGCAAGATTCGGGGCAAGCTCAACGAAAATTCCATATGGCTCAATACTGCGGACTATACCGCCAACCGTCGTCAGCGGAGAAAACTCTGCCGCGTTTTCCTCCCACGTGCCAAGAAGCTCACGAAGGCTCATATATATCCTGCCCGTTTCGCTGTCACGACTCTTAACCACAGCCATCAGCCTCTGCCCCGTTTTCAGCCTGTCGGAGGGATGGAATATCCTTGAAACCGATATTGAATCAATACACATAAGAGAAATTATTCCACAGCCTATGTCAACAAACGCCCCAAAGCTGTCAAGATGAGTCACCACAACGGGGATTATCTCCCCCGGAGTAAGCCTTGAAACAAAAAACCTCTCGCACTCCTCCTGTGCCTCACGCCTTGAAAGAATAGCAACGGGCCGTCCCCCATCCTGAACAATACTCTTGACCTTGAAGCAAACTGCCTTTCCAACACGGGATATGACCGCTATATCCTTTGAGCCGGATGATGCTGTCATAGCCTCGCTTCTTGCAATTATTCCCTCGCAAAATCCAAAATCTATTCTAAGGCTCATATCCGTGCAATCGCATTTTTTTGCGATACCCTCAAGAATAATTCCCCTCTTCATGGCCTTTTCAAGCATATAAAGAGAGGACGTGTACGCCTTGTTTGTCTCCGTTTCTATAAGATGCCCCTCGGGCAGATATGCGTTTTGAATTTCCATCGCGCTTTCCTTTCCGTTTTTCTGTCACTTGTATTTACATACTATGAAAATGGGGGGCAGTTTATTCCGAAAAAACCTCTCTCCCCTTGACACTCTTTTATTGTTGTTATATAATTAGTATGAGTAGAAATAGCCATCCCGAAAGGATTTTAAAATATAATGTATAAGGATAAAAAGGTTGTATTCTCAGGAGTGCAGCCCTCAGGTCAGCTTACTATCGGTAACTACCTGGGAGCTATCAAGAATTTCTCCGCATATTCTGATGAATACCGTTGCTACTATTGCGTTGTTGACGAGCACGCTATAACAGTTCGTCAGAATCCTGCGGACCTTCGCCGCAGAACATATGAAACTCTCGCCCTCTATATGGCTTGCGGTCTTGACCCTGAGAAGAACGTTCTCTTCGTTCAGAGCCACGTTCCCGGCCACGCAGAGCTTGGCTGGATACTTGACTGCTACACAATGTTCGGTGAGCTTTCAAGAATGACCCAGTTTAAGGACAAGAGCGCCAAGAATGCAGACAACATCAATGCAGGCCTCTTCACATACCCCGCGCTTATGGCGGCGGACATCCTCCTCTATCAGACAGAGTTTGTTCCCGTTGGCAGCGACCAGAAGCAGCACCTTGAGCTTGCTCGCGATATCGCTGAAAGATTCAACCATATCCACGGCGAGACCTTCGTTGTTCCCGAGCCTCTCATCAACAAGACTCCCGCCGCTCGTATTATGAGCCTTGCAGAGCCTACAAAGAAGATGAGCAAGTCTGATGAAAACGAAAACGCAACCGTTCGAATCCTCGACCCCCGCGACGTTATCATCAAGAAGTTCAAGCGTGCTGTGACAGACTCAGGCTCTGAGATAAGAGCCTCTGAGGACAAGCCCGGCGTTACAAACCTTATGTCTATCTACGGCGCCTTCACAGGAAAGAGCTTTGAGGAGATCGAAAGAGAATTCGAGGGCAAGGGCTACGGCGACTTTAAGCTTGCCGTTGGTGAAGTTTGTGCTGATGCTCTTGAAGGCGTTCAGGCAGAATTCAAGCGTCTTGCCGCTGATAAGAAGTTCCTTGAGGAGATCATGGCAAAGGGCGCAAGAGAGGCTTACGGCGCTTCCCTTCGCACAATGTCCAAGGTTCGCCGCAAGGTTGGCTTCACAGAATGCCCCCGCTTCTGAGATGGAAGCAAAAACATACGTTGTTGACCGCATCGAGGGCGAATATGCAGTTTGCATACCCGACGACGGCGGCAAAAAGCTTGATATCCCCGCGCCTATGATCCCCGACGTTCACGAAGGCCTTCACCTTGAAATCACTTTCAGGGACGACAGCTTCAAAATTGAGGTTCTGGGAGATAGCGTGCGAAAAGATATAAATCAAAACAGGTTAAGAAAATTATTTAATAAATCGGAGTGTGGTTCAAATGAAGACTAAAGCTACAAGACTTTACGGCAAAAACGACATTCGCACAGAGGAATTCGAGCTCCCCGCTATCCGCGAGGACGAAATTCTCGCAAAGGTTATTTCCGACAGTATCTGTATGTCCTCCCACAAGGCGGCTCTTCAGGGCTCTGACCATAAGAGAGTTCCCGATGACATCGCTGAAAACCCTGTTATCATCGGCCATGAATTCTGTGGTGAGCTGGTAGAGGTTGGCGCAAAGTGGGCAGACCAGTTTAAGGTTGGCGATAGATTTTCTATCCAGCCCGCTATCAACTATAATGGCAGCCTCGCTGCTCCCGGCTACTCCTACAAGTACGTAGGCGGCGGCGCTACATACGTTATCATTCCCGCAGAGGTTATGGAATGCAACTGCCTCCTTCCCTACAACGGCGAAGCTTTCTACTGGGGCAGCCTTGCAGAGCCTATGAGCTGTATCGTTGGTGGCTTCCACGCTAACTACCACACAACTCCCGGCGAATACGTTCATAAGATGGGCACAGTTGAGGGCGGCGACATGGCTATCCTCGCAGGCGCAGGCCCTATGGGTCTTGGCGCTGTTGACTATGCTATCCACGGCGGCAGACCTCCCCGTCTCCTCGTTGTAACAGATATCGACGATGCAAGACTTGCTCGCGCGGCAACTCTCGTTACTGTTGAGGACGCAGCTGCTCACGGCGTTGAGCTCCACTACGTTAACACAAACAACCTTGAGAACCCCGTTGAAGAGCTTAAGGCTCTCTGTAAGGGCGACGGCTTTGACGACGTATTCGTATACGCTCCCGTTAAGCCCGTTGTTGAAATGGGCGACGCGCTCCTCGGACGCGACGGATGCCTTAACTTCTTCGCAGGCCCCACAAACGCTCAGTTCTCCGCTCTCTTCAACTTCTATAACGTTCACTATGCATCAACTCACATCGTTGGTACATCCGGCGGTAATACAGACGATATGAGAGAATCTCTCCGTCTTATGGAGCAGGGCAAGGTTAACCCCTCCGGTATGATCACTCACGTTGGCGGCCTCAACTCTGCGGCTCAGACAACGATCGATCTTCCCTCCATCCCCGGCGGTAAGAAGCTCGTTTACACACACATTGAGCTTCCCATGACAGCAATTGACGATTTCGGCAAGGTTGCCTCTGAAGGCGGCGAATACGCTGAGCTCTTCGCTGATCTTGATAAGATCTGCAAGGCTAATAACGGCCTCTGGTGCCCCGAAGCTGAAAAGAGACTCCTTCTTGAAGCAAGAGACTAATTTAAAAATAAGAAAAGCTTGCAGTTTCCTGCAAGCTTTTTTGTTTGACGTTAATAATGTAGGGGCGACCAGTGGTCGTCCGTTTGTTATTAAAAATTGTATTTACACCCAAGACGGGAGGATAATATCCTCCCCTACAAAAGGCAAACGAAGTCCAGATGCCTCATCCACCACTCCGGTGTGTTGCGAGATATCGCTTCGATACCCTTCGCTCCACTCGCTCGCACCTTGGATGACACCGTTTGATAAAACGATACTCAATCTTTTTATCCCCACTAATCCCCGGGGAAAGCAAAGGGCTGCAAACGATGATTCAGCGCTCCACACATAAATTTTCCTCTGGGCGTTTTTATCGACCTTTTATAAAAAAGGTCGCGGGGTGCGGGGCGGCGCCCCGAATAAATCATCCGTGAAAAACTATCTCAACGGTCGTTCCTTCGTTCAGCTTACTTTCAAGCATAAGCTCTGCGCCGTGATATGCGGCAGCATGCTTAACGATGGAAAGACCAAGTCCTGTTCCGCCGATCTCTCTGGAATGGCTCTTATCCACACGGTAGAAGCGCTCAAAAACTCTTGCCTGCGCTTCTCGGGGAATACCGATTCCCGTATCCTTAACGGCAACGTAAGGAAGAGAGTTTTTATATCCTACGATCAGCTCCACCGAGCCGTTTTTCTTATTATACTTAATAGCGTTATCGCAAAGGTTATATATCATCTCACTGAGGATGGGCACGATGCCCTGCACAAATACGCTTTCGCCAATGAGCTTGAACTCAACTCCGCTTTTGGCTATAACGTGGCGAAGACGGGTCTTTACCTCCTTTGCCACCATCAGCAGATCAACGCTTTCCTTTTCAAGAGGAATGCTGTTTTCGTCCAGCTGAGAAAGCTTGATGATATCGTTGACAAGGTTGATCAGTCTGCCTGCCTCGCTATGAATATTCTCGGCAAATCCTGCCACGTCCTCGGGCTTTACAATGCCGTTCATCATAATTTCGGAGATACCCGAAATTGAAGTGAGGGGCGTTTTCAATTCATGTGAAACGTTTGAGGTAAACTCGCGGCGCATAGCCTCTCGTCCCGCCTTTTCCGTTATATCAACAACAAAGATAAGAGCACCAGAAACCTTTTTATCAACCTTAACGGGGCTTGTGAATACCTGATAAACACTCTCTCCCCGTCTCAGCTCCAATTCGCATCGGCTTCCGCTGAGAGCACCTCGCACAGCATCCTCAAATTCATCTCCAACGTTCGCAACGAAAACGCTGACACCATATCCGATGCCCATACCCTCAAAAAGTATGGCGGCACTTTTATTATACGTGATAACGTTTGCTGAATCGTCTGTTACGATAAGGGCCTCGCCCATATTCTCCGTAATAGATTCAAACTCCTCCTTACGGCGCTTCAGATCGTCCAGCTGAAGATTGATCAGCTCATTCTGTCTCTTGATGCGGTGAAGCAGCGGCGCAAGCTCAACATATTCCTCCATGACCTTAGGATCCTCAAGGTCAATACTGTTTATAGGGCGGACTATCTTTCTTGACAGAGTCTTTGCAAGGCCGACGGAAAACAGGATGACCACCAAAAGCGCAAGAACTATGATCCATATGCCCTGAAATATCATAGCCCAGACGGTTCCGTGGGCAGAATATACCACAAGCATTGTTCCGTCCCCAAGCTCAAAGCTTGAGGATGCGCTGTCCGTCAGAATATTATCATCGGGGATTATCTCGCCAGAGCTATATATCTTGTTGCCCTCGCTATCGTATATCAGAACGCCCAGGCTGTCAAGCACGTCAAAGTTTTTAAGCATAGCCACGGGAACCATCACCGCGCTTACAAGAAAGGCGATGATGGAGACCGCTATAATGCTTCTGAATATTTTCCTTGTCATTTATCGCTCACCTTATAGCCGATTCCGCGGACAGTTTCAATATAATCCCCCGCAACACCAAGCTTTGTGCGAAGAGTTCTTATATGAACGTCAACCGTTCTGTTCTCTCCGTCAAACTCAAAGCCCCATATTTTCTGAAGGATCTGATCTCGCGTAAATACCGTTCCTCTGTTCTGAACCATAAGGCAAAGAAGCTCAAACTCCTTAAAGGTGAGAGTTACGTCGCGTCCGCTGACACGAACGATATGCTTATCGGGACAAACGTATAATTCTCCAATGGTGTAATCGTTATGATCCACTTCAACCACAACTCGTCTGAGTATGGCCTTTATTCTGGACATAAGCTCCATCATACCAAAGGGCTTGGAGATATAATCGTCCGCTCCCGAATCAAGACCGATGACCTTGTCATATTCAGTCGATTTAGCCGTCAGCATAATAACAGGCATTGCCTGAGTTCTGGGCTTGTCTCTCAGCTTCTTCAGAATATCAAGGCCGTCCTCCTCGGGAAGCATTATATCAAGGAGCAAAAGGGAGGGGATCTCCTCCTCCATTGCCGCCCAGAATTCCGAGGGGCGCTCAAAGGTTTTTGTTTCATATCCCGAATTATTCAACGCATAGCCAACAAAGTTGCGTATGCTTTCATCGTCTTCAAGAAGATATATCATATATTTCTCCTGTTTGTGTATGTTTACTGCTTGTATTTTCTATGTTCACCTGTTATTGAATATTCAACCCACTCAGCAATATTGGTCGCATGGTCGCCAACGCGTTCAAGATATTTTGCGATCATAAGAAGATCAACGTAATATTCTCCGTTTTTGCTGTCGGAAGCGATTTTTTTGATAAGCTCGTTTTTGACATTGTAGAACCAATTATCTACAATATCATCATATTCAATAACCTTCCATGCTAATTTTACATCACGAGCAATGAAAGAGTCAATACTATAATTAACCATTTTTGCAGATTCTTTTGCCATTTCCTTTAGATGAGATTCTTCCATCTCAGGCTCCTTATCTGCAAGGTGAACTGCAATATCTGCTATATCACAAGCCTGATCTCCGATTCTCTCCATATCGGATATCATTTTAAGAGCAGCGGAGATTTCTCTCAGATCCCTTGCAACGGGCTGCTGTTGCATAAGAAGACGCATACAAAGCTGCTCGATATCTCTTTCCTTTTCGTCGATCTCAAAATCGGAAACAACTATATTTTTTGAGTCTTCACTTCTGTTTGCAAGAGGACTGATGGCTATGGCGATAGCCTTTTCGCAAAGCTCTCCCATTTCAACAAGCTCCTTATGCATTTCGCTGAGCTGCTGATTAAAATTATTTCTCATTATCCAAACCTACCTGTTATATAATCTTCTGTTCTTTTGTCCTTCGGCATAGAGAACATTTCTACTGTGGGAGCAAATTCCACCACCTCGCCAAGAAGAAAAAACGCTGTTTTGTCGGAAACTCGTGCAGCCTGCTGCATATTGTGAGTTACCATTACGATAGTATAATCCTTCTTCAGCTCAAGAGCAAGATCTTCGATTTTTGAGGTTGAAATAGGATCCAGTGCCGACGTGGGCTCATCCATCAAAAGAACCTCCGGCTCAACTGCCAATGCTCTTGCTATGCACAATCTTTGTTGCTGTCCTCCCGACATTTCAAGAGCGCTCTTTTTTAATCTGTCCTTAACGTCGTCCCACAAGGATGCATCTCTGAGAGATCTTTCAACTATATCATCAAGCTTTGCTTTGGTGCGGATGCCATGTGTACGGGGACCGTATGCAACATTATCATAAATAGACATAGGGAAGGGATTTGGCTTCTGGAAAACCATTCCGACACGGCGGCGAAGCAAATTCACGTCAATATCTTTGAAAACATTTTCTCCGTCAAGGAGAATTTCTCCTGCCACCTTGCAGTTAGGAACAAGGTCGTTCATTCTGTTGAGAGTTTTTAAAACCGTTGACTTTCCACATCCGGAGGGGCCGATAAATGCTGTTATTTCTTTTTCGGAGATCTGCATATCAATACCCTTAATGGCATGAAAATCTCCGTAATAAAGATCCATATTTTTGATTTCTATTTTACTCATTTTTACATCTCCTTTATTTTGCGTTGGAAAGCTTTTTTGCCAAAGTCTCGGACAATGCATTTATTCCAATAACCACTATAAGCAGAACGACTGCCGTTGCATAAGCCTGTTCCGTATAGAAGCCTTCACTGAGCAGGCAATACATATGAACTGACAATGTTCGGGCGCTGTCGGTCAGCTCTGATGCAACGCCGGAGCCTGTTCCCGCTGTATAAATAAGCGCCGCTGTTTCACCAACGATTCTTCCAACTGCAAGTATAACTCCTGATAGGATTCCGGGCATAGCTGAAGGAACTATTATTTTAAAGATGGTTCGAAGCTTTCCTGCGCCAAGGCCAAAGCTTCCCTCTCTATAGGAAACGGGAACGGAAAGCAATGCTTCCTCTGTTGTTCTCTCAATAACGGGTAAAACCATTATTGCCAGAGTTACAACACCTGCTGCAACAGAATAACCCCACCCAAGCGCCAGAACAAACGCAAAGTATCCGAAAAGTCCGTATACGATCGAAGGAATACCTGTCAACGTTTCAGTTGTTACTCTTATCACCTTTACAACAAGACTTTTTTGATTTGAATATTCAACAAGGTATATTGCTGCAAAAACCCCAAGGGGAACTGCCAAAAGCAATGTGAAAACGGTTATTTCAACCGTATTTATTATGGAAGGCAGCATTGAAACGTTTTTAGTACTATATTCCCATTCGAACAGCGAAGAGGTAATATTTGGGATTCCGCGTACAAGTATATATCCGACGATAAATATCATTACAACTGCCGTGATAGCAGCAGCGCTGTATATCAACGCTCTGACAGCCTTTGATGCAATGCTTGAAAATGAGCTTTTTTTCAACTTCATTTATTCTTCCCTCCCTGCCTTTTTCCTTCACTCTTCAGACAAGAAAAGCTTACGTTTATGATCATAATGAAAACAAACAAAACAACAGCAGTTGCAATAAGAGCATCCAGGTGAAGCCCTTCTGCATATGCCATTTCAAGCACGATATTGGCAGTCATTGTTCTTATTCCGGAGAATATACTTTTTGGAAACATAGCCTGATTGCCTATGATCATAACAACAGCCATAGTTTCTCCTATGGCTCTGCCAACTCCCAGTATAACACCTGAGAGGATTCCTGATTTTGCTGCAGGGAAAACAGAGCAAAAAATGCTTCTTTCCTTCGTTGCTCCTAACGCCAGCGAGCCTTCAAAAAAAGAGCTGTCAGTTGCTGTGAGCGCTGCCTCTGTCGTGCTGATGATAGTTGGCAGGATCATAACACCAAGGATGATTGCTGCTGTGAGCATTCCTTTGCCGCTTGTTTCGGATAGAAGCTGTATTAAAGGAACTATAACAACAAGGGCAAAAAATCCATAAACAATAGAAGGGATTCCTGCCAGGAGATTAATTGAGGTCTTAAAATGCTTATATAGCCTTTTGGGACAGTATTTATAAAGGAAAACTGCTGTGAGAATTCCAATAGGCGCTCCTATAAGCATGGCGCCTGCCGTTACGTATATACTGCCTACGATCATAGGGAGTATTCCGAAAAGGCCCTTTGTAGGCTTCCATTTTGTTCCGAAAATAAACTTAAAAAATCCTATTTCCGCAATAGCGGGTAATCCTCTTGCAAACAGGAAAATACATATTGCTGCAACTGCCGCAACTGAGCAAAGGGCGCAAATCAGAAATACGATTTTCATAGATTTTTCTTTTAAATTATTCAAAGGCTCACAACCTTTCTATTATTTTGAGGTTAGTTTTAACGTGCAACACCTCCTCCGAGCCCGTTATTCCGGCTATGGAGGAGACATTGCTTTCTATTTTGTATTATTCAGCAAGCTCAGACCAATCTGTGATTTCGCCGATGAAAATACTCTTGATCTGTTCGCTTGTAAGATCTTCTGTTGTATTTTCAAGGTTTACAACCACAGCGATTCCGTCAACTGCCATAGTAACTCCTGTGAGAGTTTCCTTTTCGCTGTCCTTAAGATCTCTGGATGCCATGCCAATATCGCATGCGCCTTCAATTGCGCTTGTCATACCTGCAGAAGAGCCGGTCTGCTGAACCTCATACTCAACGTCGGGATTGAGAGCGCGGTATGCCTCAAGAAGAACCTCTGCAACGGGGCCAACGGATGTGGAGCCTGCGAGAGTGATCTTGCCTTTGATTCCGCTTGCTGTGTACTTTTCAGTTGTTTCAACAGAAATGTAGCCTTCCTCTTCAACGATCTTCTGTCCCTCTTCGCTTAACACAAACTTGAGAAAGTCCTTTGCAACGTCTGAAAGAGTTTCCTCCTTATATGCAAAGTTAAAGCTTCTGGAAACCTTGTATTCGCCACTCTTAACGTTTTCTGCTGTGGCATCAACTCCATCAACTGCAATGGCCTTAACCTCGTTTGTGAGAGATCCGAGAGAAACGTAGCCGATAGCTTTCTTGTTTCCTGCAACGCTTGTGAGCATTACGGACGTTTTTTCTGTGATCTCTGCTGCCTCATACATTTCTTCAATCTCAAAGAGCTCAACAAAAGCATCTCTTGTGCCGGAGCCTTCCTCACGGCTGATAACTGTGATCTCGCCGCTGAGTGCGCCTGTGTTTTCGTTTGTTTTTGTGCAGGAAGCAAGTCCTGTTATAAGCATTGCTGCCATAACTACTGTTGTGATAATTTTTTTCATTTTGTTTACCTTTCTTAGTTGGTTTTTTGTACCTTTGCGGTATGGCTATATTTTATTTTGCCAGTGTTAAATCCCCAACCGCAAAATAGTTAAACTTACGAAAAAAATAAGCTGTCTATGTAAAATAATCCTTATTAAAATCAAATAAATGTTAAATCTGAGCAAAAAAAGAGCCTATGACCTTTTATAGTCATAAGCTCTTTTACTTTCGTTTTTGTCATTTAGCCCATTTCGCTCGGGTCAAGGCCCATCTGGCGCATAACCTTTTCGTTAAATTCCTTAGCTGTGTTATATCCCATCTTCTTCTGGCGGTTGTTCATTGCCGCTGTTTCAATAACAACTGCAAGATTTCGGCCGGGCTGAACGGGGATCGTCAGCGAGGGAATCTGAACGCCCATAATGTCCGTATATGTTTCATCAAGACCAAGGCGCTCGTACATCTTGCCCTTTTCCCAAGGCTCAAGATGAACAACAAGATTGATCTTTTCTGTCTGCTTAACGGCACCCATACCAAAGAGGCGGCGTACGTCTACGATGCCGATACCGCGAAGCTCAATATAGTGGCGGATGATATCGGGCGCCTGACCAAGGATCGTGATTGCGGAAACCTTGCGAAGCTCAACTGCATCGTCCGCAATAAGACGGTGGCCTCGCTTGATAAGCTCAATTGCCGTTTCACTTTTACCAACGCCGGATTCGCCCGTGATAAATACGCCCTCACCGTAGATCTCAATAAGAACTCCGTGGCGGGTGATCATCTGCGCAAGCTGAAGATTGAGATAGGAGATAAGCGCGCTTGTTACCTCGCTTGTGCTCTGCTCTGTTGAAAGAAGCGGCACGCCGTATTTCTTTGCCATATCCTCTGCAACGTCGCTTACGTGAATATTATGCGCGCAAACAACTGCAATAGGATGGCGGGAGAAGAAGTTTTCAAGATGAACTCTCCTCTTGTCAAGGTCAAGGCTTTCAATATATGCATCCTCTGTGAGACCAACGACCTGAATACGGTCTGCATCAAAAATATCAAAAAATCCTGCAAGAGGAAGACCGGGACGGGTTACGTCCTTTTTATGGATGATGATATTTTCAGGATCCTCGGGAGTATAATTCACGTTCAGGGAAAGGTGCTTTATTATTGCTCCAAGCGTTACTGTCGGTGTTGCCATATAGCTCTCCATTCTGCATTTTCTTATACATTATGATACCATATATTGTAATGATTTTTCAAGGCGGAAACATAAATTTCATCAAAACGGAGAATTTTGTTGCAATTATTCAGCATATTACACAACACGATATATGGGTATTGTTCTTGACTTTATCACAAGATATAGTGTATAATAGTTGTGCTGCCGATGTTAACACATCATGTAGTGATAGAAGCTAATAAATAACTACTATATATAAAATCGGAAAAGGAGAAGCCCCATGAGAGTTATCAAAAGAAACGGCACAGAAGTTGAATTTGACATAACCAAGATCATCACGGCTATTACAAAAGCAAACGAGGCAATCGAAGAGGAAGCAAGACTTACACCTATGCAGATCCGACGCATCGCCGAGGCAGTTGAGCTGAGCTGTATCCGCCTTAACCGCGCACCTGAGGTTGAAGAGATCCAGGATATGGTTGAGAAGCAGATCATGGCACACGGAGCTTACGAGGTTGCTAAGAAGTATATCACATACCGCTACACAAGAAACCTTGTTCGTCGCTCCAACACAACTGACGATAAGATCCTCAGCCTTATTGAATGCTGCAACGAGGAAGCTAAGCAGGAAAACGCTAACAAGAACCCCACAGTTAACAGCGTCCAGAGAGACTACATGGCAGGCGAGGTTAGCCGCGACCTGACAAGCAGACTTCTTCTCCCCGAGGAGATCGTGAAGGCTCACGAGGAAGGCATCATCCATTTCCACGACACAGACTACTATGCTCAGCATATGCACAACTGCGACCTTGTTAACCTTGAGGATATGCTCCAGAACGGAACTGTTATCTCAGGCACAATGATCGAGCGTCCCCACAGCTTCTCAACAGCTTGTAACATCGCAACTCAGATCATCGCTCAGGTTGCAAGTAACCAGTATGGCGGTCAGTCCATCTCCCTTACACACCTTGCTCCCTTCGTTCAGGTTAGCCGCGAAAAGATCCGCGCAACAGTTCAGAAGGAGCTTGAGCTGATGGAAACTCAGCTTTCCGACGAAAAGTTCAACGAGGTTGTTGAGCTTCGACTCCGCGATGAGATCCGCCGCGGCGTTCAGACAATTCAGTATCAGGTTGTAACTCTTCTTACAACAAACGGACAGGCTCCCTTCATCACAGTGTTTATGTATCTTGGCGAAGCTAAGAACGAGCAGGAAAAGAAGGACCTTGCTATTATCATTGAGGAAACTCTTCTTCAGAGATGCCAGGGCGTTAAGAATGAGGACGGCGTTTATATCACACCCGCATTCCCCAAGCTTATCTACGTTCTTGAGGAGCAGAATATCCACGAGGATTCTCCCTATTGGTATCTTACAGAGCTTGCAGCTAAGTGCACAGCTAAGCGTATGGTTCCCGACTACATCTCCGAAAAGAAGATGCTTGAATTAAAGGTTGATAAGAACGGCGACGGACATTGCTACACATGCATGGGATGCCGCAGCTTCCTTACACCTTACGTTGACGAAAACGGCCAGCCTAAGTACTACGGCCGATTCAATCAGGGCGTTGTAACTATCAACCTTGTTGACGTTGCCCTCTCCTCCGGCGGAAATATTGAAAAGTTCTGGAAGATCTTTGACGAGCGCCTTGAGCTTTGCCATCAGGCTCTGCTCTGCCGCCACGAGCGCCTTAAGGGAACTCTTTCCGATGCCGCTCCTATTCTCTGGCAGCACGGCGCACTTGCAAGACTTGAGAAGGGCGAGCCTATCGATAAGCTCCTCTTCGGCGGATATTCAACTATCTCCCTCGGCTATGCAGGTCTCTACGAATGCGTTAAGTATATGACAGGCAAGAGCCATACAGACCCCAGTGCTACTTCCTTTGCTCTCAGCGTTATGCAGCATATGAACGACGCTTGTAAGGGTTGGAAGGCAGAGCATAATATCGACTTCAGCCTTTACGGCACTCCCCTTGAATCTACAACATATAAATTCTCAAAGTGCCTCCAGAAGCGCTTTGGCATCGTTCCCGGAATCAACGATAAGGGATATATCACAAACAGCTATCACATCCACGTTACTGAAGAGGTTGACGCATTCACAAAGCTTGCGTTCGAAGCTCAGTTCCAGGCACTCTCTCCCGGCGGCGCTATCAGCTACGTTGAGGTTCCCAATATGCAGCAGAACATTCCCGCAGTTCTCCAGGTTATGAAGTTCATCTACGATAATATTATGTACGCTGAGCTTAATACTAAGAGCGACTACTGCCAGTGCTGCGGCTGGGACGGCGAGATCGTAATCGAAGAAGAGGACGGCAAGCTTATCTGGAAATGCCCCAAGTGCGGTAATACAGACCAGGCCAAGATGAACGTTGCCCGCCGCACCTGCGGATACATCGGAACTCAGTATTGGAATCAGGGCAGAACTCAGGAAATTAAGGAAAGAGTGCTTCACCTGTAATGAACTACTGTACAATTAAAACCTGCGATATAGCAAACGGAGAGGGAGTTAGAACCTCCCTTTTCGTTTCGGGCTGCACAAATCATTGCGAGGAATGCTTTCAGCCCCAGACATGGGATTTTGATTACGGCGAGCTCTTCACAAAAGAGGTTGCCGATAAGATAATCGAAAGCATCAAGCCCTTTTACGTAAACGGACTCACCCTCCTTGGAGGCGAGCCCTTTGAGCCGAAGAATCAGAAGGAATTAGTTCCCTTTCTTCGCAGAGTGAAGGCGGAATGCCCCGATAAAAATATCTGGTGCTTCACAGGATTCACGCTCGATAAAGAACTTTGGGTTGACGGCTCATATCCCCGATGCGAATATACAGACGAGATGCTCTCTATGATAGACGTGCTGGTGGACGGCAGATTCGTTAAAGCCCTTTACGATATCTCCCTCCGCTTCAGAGGCTCATCTAATCAGAGAATAATCGATATGAAGAAAACTCTCGAAAATCACGAAATAGTCCTTTGGGACAAGTAAGATATGACAGGATAATTGGGAGGGACCTTTTAAGGAAAGGTCTCCTCCCAAACCCACCCCCAAACCTCTTTGTAAAAGATCCCCTTCCACCCCTACATAAGTAGGGTTGGAAGGGGATTTTCTGCGAAAAGGTTTTGAAGGGGGTCTGGGAGAGAACTTTTCCTCAAAAAGTTTCCCCCAGCTATCCCTGTTATATTTTTCTTGCCTCAATATAGTATCTTTTGCTCTTAGCTTCACCCATAGAGAATGTTTTTCTGGGGAGGGAGCCGTTTTCGGCAACGTAGGAAAGGAGAGCATCCTTTTCAATACCGTTGCAAAGGAAGGCAACTGTGTTTTCCATCTTGGAAAGCTGGATAGTGTCCTCAACGCCGTGAATATAATCGCACTCAGCCTCGGGATGAGACTTAAGATAAGCATCGATAAATATCTGGAGGCATCCGATGTCAATGGGATGAATGTCGGGGAAATATACCTCTCTGTGCTCGCCGTTTACGTAAGCATCCATCTTTCTGCCCACCTCGGGAAGGCAGGAAAGAAGGTCTTCAATATCAACGTTCTTAACGATGCGGTAGATAGGCTCAAATTCAATGGACTTTTCGTGGATATTAACTATCTCGCAAAGAGCGTATCTTGCAGGGTGAGTCTTTGCGGCCTCTCCAAACTGCTCCTTAAGTTCCTCGTAGTAGGTTTTAGCGCCTGCGAGGGAGTGATTGCCGTCACCTACAGCATAGGAAGCGCCATCCTTGGAGGCCTCGTATTCGCTAATAAGAGAACAAAGCTCATCAAGAGCCGCGCCCTCAAGCTTGTAGCCTGCGATAGCGCCGCCGCCTGCCATAAGATTAAAATCGTAAAGCTTTGTGAGAGAGCCCTTCACACTCTCCATACAGCTCATGATCTTATCCTCAGCATCATCAAAGAAAACCATAATGTGAGGAAGCTCCATGGACGCAAATCGACGAATGTTTACTCTGGGAGGAATACGGGAAAGAACAGTTTCCTCTGTTGCAGAAACGAGAGGCTTGTTTTCAAATCTGTAATCGTATTTCTCAAGGTCGATCGCGCCAACAATACCGCGGCGAAGCTTTCCGTCGGGGAGGATTCGCTCAACGTATATCATGGCGTCCTTGTAGCACTTAAGCTTTTCGGGAACTGCTACCATAGATGCGGCAACGACCTTCTTGTGAAGAGGCTCCTTGTCCGTTTCAAGATAAGCCTCGGGTAGAACAAGAGAATAGGAGGACATAGCATCGCCAATAAAGCTGTCAACCTCGTCCCAATATTCCTTCTGGCTTGTGAACTGGTCGCAGGCAATAATCGCCCATTTTTCCCAAGCGGGATCGTTCACGTCAAAATCCGGCAAAAGAATGTCAGCCGGAGCAAAAATGTTTTTTTCCATAACGTACATAACCTTTACAAAATGATTATATCTATTATACCGCAACGAAAGAAATATGTCAACGCGAGGATAGAAGCAAAAAATTTAAAAAAATCGAAAAAAGGTGTTGACAAATGAAATTGATAATGGTATACTAAGCAAGTCGATGGCCCGTTGGTCAAGCGGCTAAGACACCGCCCTCTCACGGCGGAAACGGGGGTTCGATTCCCCCACGGGTCACCAAATAAAAAAGACACGCTTCAGCGTGTCTTTTTTATTTGCTGAACCGTGATTTGACGGGGAATCGAAAAGGGCAGTACCTCGCGTGAAAACTTCAAGCCTCGTGTTTAGCTTGCGAGGTACCCCAAAAGCTGCGCTTTTGCAAAGTTTAGTTTAGGCGCGACTAAAATAGTCCGGTGGACTATTTTTAGCCCGTAGCGCTGCAGTTACTTGGAATTTAAGCTACAGACCCGGCCGAGAGCGCCAAAACGAGTTTTGGCGAAACCTTCACCTCTAAATAACGCCCCCACGTGTCACCAAATAAAAAAGACACCCCACGTCGTGTTTTTTTTGTTTTGATCCGCATTGACGGAAATCGAAAGAGCTCCCCGTCATATAGAATTCAAACATCGTAGGGCGGGGGCGAGGCCCCGCCCTACGGGTTAAACACTAGATCATCGTTTATATCATCAAGCATTTTCACCAACCCAAAACGGGATCCCCCCTTCTCACCCTGTCGCCTTCCCGCATATACTGTTAGCGGAAAGGACTGATGATTATGAATGATCTCCCCTTCAGGGGTGCCGCAACAGCTGTGGTTACCCCATTTAAAAACGGAGAAATAGATTTTTCGGCGTTTCGACGCCTTATAGAAATGCAGACGGACTCGGGTATAACCACCCTCGTTATCTGCGGAACAACGGGAGAATCTCCCACTCTTACGGAAAAGGAAAAGCTTTCCCTATTTGCCGCCGCCATTGAATATTCGTGCGGCAAGGCGAAAATAATCGCAGGCTGTGGCTCCCCCTCAACCGCCTTCACCTGCTCCCTTGCAAGACAAGCTGAGCAGCTTGGCGTTGACGCTCTTTTGACCGTTACCCCCTACTACAACAAATGCACTGCAGAAGGGCTTTACCTCCACTACAGAACCATTGCCGACTCAGTTTCCCTGCCCATCATCGCCTACAACGTTCCCTCTCGCACGGGCTTTGATATCCCTCTTGAGGCATACGAAAGGCTGGCAACCATTGAAAATCTCGTTGCTGTCAAGGAGGCCTCGGGCAACGTTTCAAAAGCGGAGGCTATCCTATCCGAATTCGGGCGCCGATTTGCTCTTTACAGTGGAAACGACGATCTTATCGCGCCCATATATGCTCTTGGAGGAAGCGGAGTAATCTCTGTTATCTCAAACGTTCTTCCAAGCGAAACAAAGACTCTCTGCCGCCTCTGCGAGGAAGGAAAATCAAAGGAGGCCGCTCGCCTTCAGCTTTATCTTTTGCCTCTTATTCGGCTTTTATTTACAGAAGTCAGCCCCATACCTACCAAGGCCGCGCTCAATATGATGGGATTATGCGAGAATCAGCTTCGTCTTCCGCTCACTCCTGCAAGTGAAAAGCTTGAAGCGCAGCTGAAGGATGCGCTTATCCATTACGGACTGATATAAAAAAGGCACTTCTTTCGAAGTGCCTTCTTTTATTTCAGCTTTTATTTAATGATCTCAGGCCATTTACCGTTCTTGATACGGATCTTAATATAGAACAGATCCTTCAAGTCAATTGAGCCGTTTTCGTCAATATCTGCTGCTGCCTTTTCTTCTGCTGTGGGTGTTACAAGCTTCTTTGCAAAGAGCTTCATTCTGAATACGTCCTTTGCATCGATCTTTCCGTCGCCG
>JAZQVW010000124.1:0-3846 GCA_045632025.1 Candidatus Avispirillum sp.
GGGGCGTCACTTTGTGCGCCCGATAGAAATGTATGATATATTAAATGCGGACGAGCGATGCTCGCCCCTACGATGTGTATACCGCTAAACGATAATTTATAATTACCCAGAATCCTCCGTTCGGAGGATTTTTATTTAAAATGTGAAGAAAAAGTTGAAAAGCGAAGAAATCTGTGATATAATAATTGATTGGAAGAAAATTATTAATATTAATATGGAGGATAAACTAATGGAGAAAAAGTTAGTTTTCGACATTGGGGACAAGCCTAAGTTTGGCCAGATGCTCATCTTCGCTCTTCAGCAGGTGCTTGCAATTCTTGCCGCAACTATCGCAGTTCCCACAATCATCGGCCTTCCCACACAGATCCCCGCAGCTATTCTCGGCGCAGGTATCGGTACTCTTGTATATCAGCTTTTCACAAAGTTCAAGAGCCCCGTATTCCTTGGTAGCTCCTTTGCATTCCTCAGCTCTCTGGGTGTTGCGGTTGCATACGGCTATTGCGGTATCGTTCTCGGCTCTATTGTAGCAGGCCTTGTATACGTTGTTATTGCAGTGGTTATCCACTTCACAGGTACAGCTTGGGTAGACAAGCTTATGCCTCCCGTTATTATCGGACCCACAGTTGCTCTCATCGGTCTTTCCCTTGCAGGCAGTGCAATGGGCGATATCGTGAAGGCAAACTCCTCTCAGATGTATTCTGCAAACAACCTTGTATCCCTTTTCTGCGGTCTCGTAGCGTTCTTCGTGATCGTTATCTGCTCTACACAGAAGAGATATAAGATGGCACGCCTCATCCCCTTCATCATCGGTATTGCGGCAGGCTACTTTGTTGCAGCTATCTTCACAGTTATCGGCACACTTACAGGCGCTGATTACCTTATGATCATTAACTTCCAGCCCGTTGTTGATAACTTCATTGCAGCAGACGGCACATTTAAAGGCATCTCTGCTTTCATTGATTATCCTCATTTCGCTCTTGTTGAGGGTGTAAAGGAGCTTATGAGCGGAAACGTTTCTGCTGAAATTCTCGGTGCAAACCCCAATGCAACTGTTCTTACAGTTGGCGGTATTGCTGAGATCATCATTGCATTCCTTCCTGTTGCTCTCGTAGTATTTGCTGAGCACATTGCAGACCATAAGAACCTTTCCGCCATCATTGACCACGATCTTATCAAGGAGCCCGGCCTTAAGAGAACTCTCCTTGGTGACGGTGTTGGCTCCATGGCAGGAACACTCTTCGGTATCTGCCCCAACACAACATACGGCGAATCTGTTGGATGCGTTGCTATCACAAGAAATGCTTCCGTTGCAACTATCACAACAACAGCATTTATGTGCATCATCCTTTCCTTCATCAGCCCCGTAATGGCAGTTCTTCAGACGATCCCCTCCTGCGTAATGGGCGGTGTTTGTCTCACACTTTACGGATTCATCGCAGTTTCCGGTCTTAAGATGTTCAAGAATCTTGACCTTGACAATAGCAAGAACCTCTTCGTTGTAGCATCCATCCTTATCTCCGGTATCGGTGGACTCACAATCAAGATTCCTTACGCTATTGCAGAAAGCGGCGAGATCACAAACGTTATCCAGATCACATCTATCGCAACAGCACTTATCATCGGTATTATTACAAACGCAGTACTCACAAAGGTTGAAAACGGAAAGCTCGGCTCTGAGGCTGAGGATAAAGAGGAGAACTAAGATGAAGAATTACGAAAACGTAACGATTTTTAACCATCCCCTCGTAAACCACAAGATCGCTATCCTTCGCGATGAAAACACAAGCATGAAGGAGTTCCGCGAGCTTGTAGAGGAGATCACAACGGTTATGACATTTGAATGCCTTAAGGAAGGCGTTCCTATGGTAGAAAAAGAGGTTAAGACACCTCTTGAGGTAACTAAGCAGATGGTTGTTAAGGATAATTCCATCGTTATAGTTCCTATTCTTCGTGCAGGACTTGGTATGGTAAACGGAATCCACGTTCTGTTCCCCTCCGCAAAGGTTGGTCATATCGGTCTTTACCGCGATGAGGAAACACTCCAGCCCTGCGAATACTATTGCAAGCTTCCCGAGGGCATCGAGGAAAAGCTTGTAGTTGTAGTAGACCCTATGCTTGCAACAGGCGGTAGCGCATGCGATGCAATCGATATGCTCAAGAAGCGCGGCTGCAAGAATATCAAGTTTATGGCTATTCTCGGCGCACCCGAGGGCGTTAGCCGTGTAGCAGAAGCGCATCCCGACGTACAGGTATTCGTTTCCACACTTGACAGATGCCTCAACGAGCACGGATATATTCTTCCCGGTCTTGGCGACGCAGGCGACAGACTTTTCGGTACAAAGTAAATAAAGAAAGAGGACTCGAAAGAGTCCTCTTTTTATGTTGAAAATAACCTAAAATGGCGGCGTGTTTTTGTGATGTTTCATATCAGACGGCTGAAAATTTCTTAAAACAGGCTAAGTTGTTGACAAATCAACATTTTTGTGATATAATTGACTTGTTGTGAATACAACAAGATGAAAATTGCAAAGGATCCAAGGTATAAACATAAACAACCGAAAGGAAAGAAATTTATGCGTAACCATGTTTTGCACGAGAAAATAGAATTTACAAACGTACGTCAGGTTGCTGAATGGGCAGCTGAGGAGTACGGCGAAAAAATAGCATTTTCCTACCGTCTTGACGGACAGCGCGGAGAGGTTACAAACAAGAATTATATTGAATTCCGTTCCGACGTTCGCGCGCTCACAAGCAAGCTTATTGCAATGGGCTGCAGCGGCAAGAGCTGTGTTCTTATTGGTAAGTGCTCCTATGAATGGATCGTAACTTATTATTCCGTTCTTTCAGCAGGCGGCGTTCTCGTTCCTCTGGACCGCGACTGGCAGGCGGCAGACCTTGCCGATACAGTGGGCAGAGCCGACGGCGCGTTCCTTTTCTGCGACGAGGATATCAAGGATAAGGCGGCTGTTATTGCAGAGGCTGTAAAGCTTGAGGCGGAGCCCTATTTCGTTCTTGCCAAGGAAGAGGAAAGAAGCCTTGCTTCTCTCATTGAAGAGGGCAGAGCGCTTTATGAGGAGTGCCCCGAAACCTATCATAGCAATCCCATCGACCCTATGCGTCTTGCGCTTCTTGTTTTCACATCCGGTACAACAGGCAAGGGTAAGGGCGTTATGCTCAATCAGAACGCTATCCTCTCCGATATGTCTGCGGCAATTCCTTATATTGATTTTTCAAATAAAACAGTAAGCGTTCTTCCTCCCCACCACACATACGGATCTACAATTATGTTCATCGGCCACGTTATGATCGGCTGTCAGGTTTATATCTCCGGCGGTATTCGCTACGTGCAGAGAGAGCTTAAGGAGCAGAAGCCCGGACATATGATCCTCGTTCCTCTTTATCTTGAAACGTTCTACCGTAAGATAATGGCAAACATCAAGGACCAGGGCAAGGAACAGCTTGTTAATAATATGATCAAGCTCAGTAACGGTATGCGCAAGGTCGGTGTTGACCAGAGAAGAAAGCTCTTCGGATCTATTCTTGCGGCATTCGGCGGCGAGGTTCGCACCATCATTTGCGGCGGCGCTCCCATCAACCCCGATATCGTATGCTTCTTTGAATCCATCGGTATCACAGTTCTTAACGGCTACGGCATTACAGAATGTGCACCCCTTATTTCCGTAAACCGCTCTAAGAACGTTGTTCCCGGAAGCGTTGGTAACGTTATCGATATTGACACAGTTAAGATCGACGAGCCCAACGAGGATGGCGAGGGCGAGATCCTTGTTAAGGGTCCCAACGTAATGCTTGGATATTATAAGGATCACGAGGCAACAGCTGATGCAT
>JAZQVW010000125.1:0-18748 GCA_045632025.1 Candidatus Avispirillum sp.
TCACCCACCACTGCTTCCAGTCATCGTCGTGTGTCGCGAGCCATCGCTTCGATGTACTCAGCTCTGCTCACTCGCACTTTGGATGACACCGCTTGCTAAAACGATACTTAATCGTTTTAGCTGCACTAACCCCCTCCCCCATGGGAGGGCTAAGTAACAAAAAAATCCCCAAGCCGAAGCTTGGGGATAATGTGGTTTCCTTATTTAAAGATAAACCAAATAATTACTTATTGATTTCGACGCCGTCAACGATGATCTGTGCATCAGGCTTTCTCTTAGTGAAGAAGTCCGCAATGTCAAGCTCGTTTGTGCCGTCTGTTACAACACAATCTGTAACGATCGCCTTTGTAGCAGCGCTGCAGAGATCAAGCCACTCATACTGTGTGCTGCCGTCGAATACGAATGTGCACTCTGTGAGTGTAACGTTGCCCCAGAAGTTTGCACCGTTGTAAGCGCTCTTGCCGTTGCCAACGAATGTGCAGCCTTCAAATGTGAGGTTCTTGATAGCACCAGCGAAAGCATTGAAGCCGCTGAGTGTGCAGTTCTTGAATACTACGTCGTTTGCTCCGCCGTCGAAGTGAACGCCGTATACGTCGCCGCTAAATACGCAGTTTTCAAATACAACTGTTTCACCTGCATAGCACCATCTGAGAGCGTTGCTACCTGTGAATGTGCAATCCTTGAATGTGCCATTGATTGTCTGATCAACTACTGTGCCATTGGGGTTGGAGAATGTTGCGCCAACTACTGTAGCACCGTTGATGTTGAGCTTGGAGTTGCCTTCAAAAACAGTACCCTCTTCGCAGATGATTGTAACGCCTTCAGCTACGCTTGTGGGGAACTTGTATGTACCCTTAGCGAGTGCAACTGTTTCATTAGGTGTAGTAACAGCTGCCTTAAGGTCGTCAATGTTCTTTACACAAGGAGCAAGGTTGTTAACAAGATTTTCAACAGTTGTACCTGTTGTGTCAAAGTCAGTAGCTGCGCCGCCGCTGTATTCACTACCGTAAAGCTCATTGTAATCAGCGTATTCGATTGCGCTACCGTTGATTGAAACGTTCTTGATTGTGTTGTTTGTGAAGTCGGATGTTGCTGCAGGGCCGGAATATGTACCTACGATAGCACCGATAGAGGGATTACCGTCTACACGTGTCTTGTTGAGAACAACGTCCTCAACTGTACAGCCTGTGAATGTGCCACCTACGTTCATAACGCCGCAGATACCACCAACTGCTGCATAACCTGTGATTGTGATGTTCTTAACCTGGCAATCTGTGAATGCCTTTGATCTGTTGCACTGGTAACCGGAGATACCGCCTGCAAAGCTACCTGCACCTGTGATAGCGCTACCGTCGTTTGCAACTACGGAGCAGTTTGTGAATACGCCATTATAAGAACGACCTACGATACCGCCTATGTGACCGTCAGAAGCTGTGCCTGTGATGGAAACGTCGCCGGAAACGTGGATGTTTTCAAATGTAGCGTTATCAACCAATCCTGCGATTGCACCTGCATTATCAGATGCTGTGATGTTAACGTTTACAACGTTAAGGTTCTTTACTGTGATATTTGCAGTTGCATAACCGAAGAGACCCTGACCCCAAGTATCGGAATCGATTGCAAGGTTGTAGATTGTCTTGCCGTTACCATCAAATGTGCCCTTGAAGCCAACGAAATCGTCTGCTTCTACGTCACCGATAGGTGTCCACTCAACGTTGTTGAGGTTGAGGTTGGAGCCGAGCTTAACTGTCTTGCCTGCGAAGGAATCAACACATGTGTTTACAAGCTGTGCAAAGCCTGCGAACTGCTCAGATGTGTAAAGAACGAACTCTGTGTCAGTTGTGTTGTACCATGTTGTGTCAACGTCACCGTACCAAGCAGCTGCGCCGTCATAGTACTTATCGAAGCTGTCTTCCTCGCTTGTCATCTGAGTAGCAACTACGTTGATACCGAGGTTGATAGCGGGAACGTTTACACCGTTGTGGTTTGCATCGTTGCCTGTGTTTTCAGGCATGTAAACTACGAGAGCGAAGTAAAGCTCGTCAGCGGGCATCATAGAAGTTGCCTTAGCAAAGCCTTCGGAGATGAGCTTTTCATCTGCGATATCTGCTACAGCCTCTTCACGTGTTGCATATGCATCTGTTTCGCCGTTTACGTTTTCAACTACACCGAAGTTGAGGTAATCGGAGAGAATGAAGCTCGCGCCTGCAGCGTTAACGCCTGCTGTTTCGGAAACGATATTTACACCAAGCTGATACTTGAGTGCAAGAGAACCTGCGTTTTCAACTCTAAGGTAAGCAACCTCTGTTACGCCGGGCTCCCAAAGAGTGTTTGTGAGGATGTCGGACTTATCTGCCACGTCAACCCACTCACTACCATTCCAGTATTCAAGAACGATATCAAGATTACCGGACTTAATAATGTTATTCGCACTTGTCACGGAATCTGTGAACCAAGCGAATGTGGAACCAATGAGCATAGAAAGACAGAGAACAACAGAAAGTGCGCTCATGATCAAAGCTCTTTTGGTGCTTTTAACATTAGTCATCTTTGTGACCTCCTTAAAAATTTGTATTTACTTATCCTAAACGTTTAAGTGTTATAGATAAGTATACATAATGTATTTTACTCTTACACCTCCATTTTGTCAATAGTTTCCATAACATTAAAATAAATATAACCCTAAATCAAGGAAAATATTTATTTTAGCTCTCTGTAAAAAAGCCACCGGGCAAACCGGTGGCTTTTCTTTCTTAATATCAATGGCCAATTATCATATGCTTGAGGAGCAAGAGATCCTTTGCATTTACGTATGCATCGCGGTTAAGGTCATAGTAATTGTTGCCCTCCTTCGCGCCAACCAGCACCTGCTTCAAAAGGAATGCGTCCTTTGCATGGATGGATCCGTCAGTATTGAAGTCGCCCATCTGATACAGCTCTACGATCTCTATACGGTCGGGGGCTTCCTCTGTTACCTCGATCATAAAGAACTCGCTGATAAAGCCAGTCTTATATACCTCAACGAAATATTCGCCTTCGGGAATATTCTTGAATGCAAAATCGCCGCCTTCGCCGCTAAGAACTGCAGACTTATAAGGCATATCCTCGCCGTTCTTATAGATATTCATAAATACGGGGTCGTCTGTAGGATAGTCCTCGTCGCGAACGTCTACTGTTCCTGTGAAGGAGCAATTGCCCTGATTTGCTACCTCATAATCATAGAAATTATAGACTCTAACGTTGTCCATCTTAAGCTGTGTATTGATGAACCACATAATCATCATTGCGCCGTCACGCTGACTCTGCTCGTTTGAATAATAGAAATATCTGTTGCTAACGTTGAAGATAAGCTCATCGTTAATATAGAAACGAACTGTGCAGGTTTCGTTATCATACCGGAACTTCCAGTTATACCAGGTGTTCATCTGCAGGTCGTAGGGATCGCTCATTGCAATGTAGTCACCTGTTCCGTAGTTCAGATAGTCGCAGATAACAAAGGCTTTGTCAACAAAGGAATAACCGCAATAATATTCAACGGTTGATGCGCCGCCAAACCAGTTTCCAAGAGAGGAAAATGTCCGGGCTCAACTGTTTCAAGGCTTGTGTACATAACGTCCATTTCAAAGGTGTAGGACAGAGGATACGTCGAGGATGCTCCGCCATCTCCGCTCCAGTCGGGCTGAATAAACGTTGTGTCAATATAGAAGCTATCTATAGGAGCAATGCCTGCTTCATAGACAACGCCGTCTCTTTCATAGGTGTAAAGCGCGCGGTCGTAGTTAAGAACCTTGCCATGCTCGCCGCCAACGTCTATTGTGGAGCCCTGGAAAAGCTCGGGATTGCCCCAATAGTAGAGATCGGAATCATCATCATACGGATCATCTCCGTATCTGCTGTCGTACTCGCCGCCCCACATACCGTTGGCACTTGTTGTGATAGTCATTGCCGACATAACCGAGGCGATCATGGCTATTACCAGAATGACTGAAAGTATTTTTTCATATTTTCTCCGTTCCGCAGTTTCCACTGCATTATGATAAAGTGTATTCTACTATCATTTGTATTATTTGTCAACAATAACATCCGTTTGTCAGCATTTGTTGTGCTCTTTAACCAATCCCGTCAACTATTTTTGTACAATTCCTGCTGATCTTTATCACTTTTTTGGCAAAGAAAAAGGACGAGAAATTCTCGTCCTTTTTAAATATTTCATTTAGCCTCAGGGAGCCTTATGCTCCTTAAGCACGGTGTATGCATCGTAGAACGTCCAGTTATCAGCGTCGCGAATATCATCCTTAACGCTGCCCCAATAGGAAGCCTCAAACGTATAGCCGTTATTCTTAAGAACGTCCCAAAGAGACGACATGATTACAAACTGCTCGTGAGCATACTTTTCATCACTGTTGATGGGCTTTCCTGTGAAGGGGTTAACAGGGTTTTCAACAAGGCCTTCAAGTGCGATAGTGGGCACGTCAGCGTTTGTCATAAACTCTTCATTTGTTGTGAACTCCTTGCTGTTAAAGTCCTTAACCATAAGGAGAGGATAGTAATATTCAGTGTTCATAAAGGGATCGCTGCCGTTGTCAAGGATCATATCCTCAACCTGCTGCAGAGCCTGACCGTGGTCAGAAACGATGATGATCTTTGTGTTATCATAAACGTCGTTTGCTCTGAGATAGTCAAACCACTTACCAAGATTGAGCATTGCCGCCATATTGGAGTGGTAATGCATCATCTGAGTGGAGTTTTCTACCTTAAGCTCCTTGCCGTCAACCACGAATCTGTCCTTATGAGCCTCGTCATACTCTGTGTTATCAACGTTCTGTGCGGGAACGTAATCGGGAGCCTGAAGAAGCATACAGTCGTGTGTCATATCGTTGGACATAAACATAAACGTATTTGTGTCGCCTTCAACGATATTTGTCATATAAGACATACTGGAGAGTGCGTTATAGCTGTTCATAAAGGATGTGCCGACGCCTGTTGCAGTAGACATAGAGGTTATGCTCTGTCCTGTATAAGCAAGCTCTTCCTTTTCAACTGTGATCTGGTTATAAGTACCGTTATTATAGATAGTCTTCTGTGCAAACAGAGGAGCACTCTTCATAAGACCGAAGCAGAAGAAGTTTCTGTAGTTATTCTTGATAACATCTTCAACACGGCTTACGTCACCAAACTTACCCTTTGCAATATAAGCGTCAACGCCCTCGTATTCATCAAAAATACTAAGGTCGGGGATCCACTGATAGTTTGCGTATATGGGATCAAGAATGGATACGTCAAAATTCTGCTGGCTGAGCAGAACGGGAAGCATCAGAATAGCCTCGTTATGCTTATCAACAAGAAGCTCGTCGTCTCTCTTGTTCATTTCAACAGGTGTATATTCGTAGCCGCCTGAGAGAGCGGGCACGCCGAAGTTTGTCTTACCGCCGAAGGAGATGGTGTTGGAATAGTATGTAAATCCTGCAAACTGATCCTTCAGCTGAGGCTTTTCGTTGAACAGATAGGGGATATACTCGTTGAGCGCACGGTCAAGCATAATAACAACTACGTTCTGACCGTCCTTGCTGAGATTGAACGAGGGAGCCTCGCCCTCAGCTGTAGCTGTGATCTTGGAAATTGAATCGTTGATCTTAACAACGTTCACAACGGACATACCGCTAAGCGCTACGATCGCTGTTACCAACACGAGAGAAACGACCTTCTTCCAATATGTTATTACTGTAAGAAGAACAACTGCAAGAGTTACCACAACAATAATGTTCGTGATTATCTCGTTCTTTGCAAAGGACATTCCCTCGTCGTATATAAGAATGGAGGAAATGTTACCAAGCTTTGTTCCGAAGAACATATAGTTTGCAAGCATCACGCCTGAGAGGATCCACACGATCTTTTCAAACATAACCTTGCCCTTTGCGCTTGCAAGCCAATAGAACACGCCGAACCATACGATGAAGGTTCCGGCAGAAAGGCAGAGACAGCTTACCACGTACCAGATAGGATTGTGGAAATGAAGCACGTCAACGTATTCCTGAGGAGATGCTGCAATAAAGGTTGAGGGGATGAGGAAGCCTACGAGAACTGTGATAAACACAGCACCGAGCCAGAAGAGCTTCTTATTGGGCTCTGCAACCTTTTCGCTGCCAAACTTATTGCCAAGCTTTTTATCAAGCAGGCTCTCGATAAGAGGATACTGAAGTCCGCATCCGATAACCGCAACCAGAAGCTGACGCTTGATAGAATCCGTTTCGTAAGCGAAGAACAAGAACAGAAGAAGCGCGATGCCCACGATGGACATAAGATAGTTGAGAACCTTTTTGGGATTCTTCAGCTTATAGAATATGGTCTTAACAAGGGAGAACACGTTATTAAGTGTCCAATAGAAAACAAGACAAGCGGGGGACGTATAGAGGAATACAAGGAAGAATCCTGCCATACCGTAGAGCTGGATCTTTGTTTTCAGGGGGAAGCCCTTAAGATACATTGCGCTGGAGATAACGTTTACGAGAGTCATGAGAATGGGCAGGAGGTTTATTGCAACTCCGCCGATCACAATGAGTCCGTCGGGAGCGCCAAGGTCCTTAATGGGACCGAGGGAAACACCGTTCAGTATTTCAAGGTGAGAAAGGAACTGATATGCCGCCATAAAGAACGGAATCTCAAGAAGAAGAGAGATGGAGCCGTTCAGCGCGTTTGTGGGCTTATAGTTATTCTGGCGATAATAGGTCTGAAGGATCATCATTCTTTCATCGCCGGAGAATGTTTTCTTAATATGGTTTACACCGCGGCTAAGCTTCGCTTCAACGTCGCGGCTCTCCTCCTGCATTGCATCCGCTCTTCTGTAGAGAGGAAGCACCAGGATGTTCATCATAAGGCTGAGGCAAATGATCGCCAAGCCGGGATGGCCGATGATTCTGTTGGCAAACTCAAATATTATTTCGAATATAAGCTTCAGAGGGCCAATAAATAAGCTTTCCAAAATAGACCAAAGCGTCATATTTATTTCTCCTCCTTTGTGCTTGTCAATTCATCGTATTTGTTGATCAGATACTCAGCTGCGCGCTCAGCGCCTTCGCCGGGATGCTCCCAGGTTTCAGCCTTAACGCTGCGTCTGCCCTCAGCATACTTGGGGTCGCTGATGCAGTTATCAATAAGCTCCTTAAGGTTTTCCATATTATCTTCAGAAAGCTCGCAGCCGATTCTGGGAAGCGCAGTTGTTGTCCACAGGGGAGTATCAAGCCACCACGCGTCGTAAAGGCTTACGTCAAACTGAGGATTTGTATAGATAACGGGCTTATCGTAAATAAGTGTGAAGTCGAAGATTACACCGGAGAAATCGGAAATAAGGATATCGGAGCGGCGAAGAACGTCGAAGTTGTCTGTGTCGCGGTTCCATTCAAGCTGCTCGGATTCGGGATATTCCGCCATAAGCTTATCAAGCATTTCCTTCTCAGACTTAAAGGACTGAGGATGGGGACGAACGATAACGTGATACCCTGTTTTAAGAAGAACGTCCAGTATCTTGCCGCCGTAAACGCTGAAGATAGCGCTCTGGCCCCAGGAGGGAGCAAGAAGAACTGTTCTGGGATGCTCGGGAGCAGGACCTTCCTTTTCAAGGCGGGCTGCCATTTCGTCCATATAGGGGATACCGATCTTTACAAGCTCCTTTGCGGGAAGGTTGCGGAGCTTTTCAAGATTGCGGATATCATCGGCCTGATACTGACCGGAAAGAAGGATCGTATCGTAATAGTCGATACCGAACATTCTGTAAAGTGTGATCTCGCTTGCCGCGTGAGGAATATGCACGTAGCACTTAACCTCCTTGGAGCGCTTCCACTGGTAAACGTCAAGTCCGGGTGTTGTGGACAGAACGATGGTAGCGTTCATAAAGTTAAGACGCGCAAAAGCCTTATTCTCACTGCCTGCATATTCAGCCTTGATATGGGGATAGGGATTATCAAGAGCGGGGTCGTCCTCGGAGGAGGTGATATAAATAACGTCCTTGCCTCTCTTGTCCATTTCGCGGCAAACAGGCTCGAAGATCTTCCAATAGCGCTTATCATCTGTGAAGATAACGAACGCGGGGCTCTGTGTTGTTGCCTGAATCTTACCGCCGCTAAGCTTGAAGCGGATCTTGATCCAAAGCATTCTGAGAGAATAGATGCTGGCACCGATAACACCGATGAGGATGGTGAACAGCATACTTCCCGTGCCGGGGTCAATATATAACTGCATATCGTCTCTCCTTAAAATTCAAAATTAACAGAACCGACCGCTTACTTGCGACGGCTGAAGATCTCCTTGAAGTCTGCTGCAGCGAAGATACCGCAAATGAGAACTACTGCTGCGCAAAGAATAGTTGTGGGTGTGAGAACGGATGTGTCGCGAAGGATGATAACTGTGAACACGATTGCCCAAGCGCAGTAGGTTACGTTAAGAGCCATAGACTTGGATGCGCCGATCTGAGCGATCGCCTTGTAGTAGAAGAGATAGGAAACTGTTGCGAAAAGCGCCGCGATCGCGATTGTGGGAAGAACCCAGCCGGACTCGCCGCTGAAGAGAGTTGTTGTGAAGCCCCAGCCCTTAAGAATGGGGAGAATGATGATACCGTATGTAATAGCACTTGTTGTCTGACGGATCTGGAGAGCGTACTCGTCCTTAACCTCAGGGTCCTTAAGGCACTTAGCAAGAACTACAGCCTCGATACCCCAACCGAATGCGCACATTGCAGCACCCAGAAGTCCGAGCCAGAAGTTTTCAATGTTAAGATCGGGAGAATAGCTAAGGCCGTATACTCCGAGAAGTGTGAACACGAGGAAGATCCACTGATGCCACTTCATCTTTTCCTTAAGGAAGATGTAGGCAAGGATGGAGCCGATCGCGGGGAATACTGCGCTTGCAACAGCGCCGATGGAAGCGCCCATATAGTTAACTGCGAGAACGTAGCCTGTCATACCGATAGGTCCGCCGATAACTGCTGCTACAACTACCCACTTACCGCTCTTTGTCATAAATGCTTTCCAAACGTTTTTAAGGTTGCCTCTTACGCCGTTATATGCTGTTGCCCAGATAGCAGAGCATGCGTCGTGGAGGAATGTGCTCACGAAGGGAGCGAGGAAGATTGCCTGCTCTGTTGAGCAGAAGGGGCTCATTGCAAGAGCAATGCCCAATACGATAGTTTCAATTGCCCAGGTTATACCTGCGATAATACCTGCAAACATAGGTTTGATCTCCTTTTAATTACTTTTATATTTTTAGATGTTTTTATACTCTTCAATGAAGCCCTTGAGTCTTGTATAGCGTTCAACCGCCCAATCCTCCATAGGCTGACCGTCAAAGGGAACTCTTGTTTTTGCCCAGAGTGTCCAGAGGAAGTCTACGTAGATCTTGCTGGCAAGGAAGTGCTTTTCGTCAACTGTTGTGGGCTCGCGGTCAAGATAAGCGCTGAGAAGCATCTTATCGCATTCGCCGTCAAAGCCTGCCTCGATGGAAACGTCTGCAACGTCCCACATACCGTCGTTCATTCCTGCATATTCCCAGTCGATAAGATACATTCTGCCGTTACCAACTACCCAGTTTTCGCAAAGGGGGTCGTTATGGCAAGGAACCTTCTTAGCTTCAACGGATGCATCGACCTCGGCCTTGATCTTCATAACCTGAGCCTTGATATCAGCATAGTCGTCAAACATGGGAACGTTATTTTCATTGATGATCTTTTCATAGCCCATGGCCATTTCAAAAACCTCAAAGGGAACCTTTGTGTCAACGCCGCAGGAATGCATCTTCTTAAAGATATCTGCAACCTGAGCGATTCTCTCGGGAGCCTTGATAGTTTCAGCGGACATTGTTTCTGCATTCTCGATATAGCGCGTTACCTTTGCGCCATCCTCGCCGAAATAGAGCATTTCTGCATCAACGCCAAGATCGCAAGCGAGCTTTGTGCTTGTCATTTCGTCGCTGCGAACGATCATTTCCTCTGTTCCCTCTCCGGGAATACGAACAACGAAGATCTCGCCGTTTGCCATTGTAACCTTGTAAGTATGGTTTGTAAGGCCGCCCATTCTGGACATATCGGCATATTCCTCTGTTCCGAGAACCTTCAGAAGAAGCTCTTTCACCTTAGCAATGTCTTCTACAACAATTTCTCTTGCCATTTTAAATTATCTCCATTTCTTTAGTTTCGTAAGAATATTTATATTTTTTAGCGCCGCATTCAAAGGTAAAGCCTGCGGCTTCGTTTGTTGCATCCTTATATGCAAGAACGTTTACGATCTCTCCCTCGCTGCAGGAAAGCTGCTTGGCAACGCCGCGAAGGATCTCTGATCTTGTATTCTCAACGTAAGTTGTGTCAAATTCTCTGAGCTCATCAAGTGTGTCAAACTCAAAAACAACGTCGGAGGAATACTTGCGGATCTTCATCTTAAGAGTGTCAAGATGCTTCATATAGATGCTCTCCCAAAGAAGATCGGCTGTTTCGGGAAGATCATAGATCTCCTCAAGGATGCGAATGAACTCTCGGCTGAACTCCTCACTCCAGAAGGTGTGACCGAGCATAAACCAGGAGTTTTCACCGCCTACCACAACGTTTGTGATAGTTCCGTCCTCGTCACAGTCAAGGCACCATTCCTTTGTGGGTCCGTCGGCATAAACTGCTGAATAATAGCAATCGGAAACCTCACGCTCAAAGGGATTCTCTGAGAAATAGTTATCCGCAGAGCAGATATAAGTGTTTTTCAGAATGTCCTTAACCGCATATATACTTGCATTGTTATTTCTTGTAAGAAAATCGGGGTTTTCAACGATATGTACGCCAAGCTTTTCTTCAAGATACTTGAACATCTCCGCCTTGTAGCCAACAACCACGTATATCTCGGGCACTCCTGCCTCTCTCAGCTGGCGGATCTGTCTTTCAATAAGGACCTCGTCCTTAACTGTTATCAGAGCCTTGGGTCTTTCATATGACAAGGGAGCAAATCTGCTTGCTGTTCCCGCTGCCATTATAACCGCACTGTCTACAACGTGCATACTGAACCTCCTGAATTTATGGATATTTCTTGGTTTTTTTGCAAAAGCTTACAATACCCGATTATATCGTTTTCTATCTTACATTATATTATAATATTCACCAAAAGTCAATGTAAAAAACAGTAAAACGACCCACTCACCGAAAATAGGTGCAATAGGTCGTTTTTACGTTTTTATAAAGCTGTATTCTTATGCTTATTCAACAATAAAAGTGACAAGCTCATCCATATCCTTACGCTTTTTCGTTCTCAGCTTATCGTCAGTCTTAGCATAACCGAGGCAGATAACGAGGCGCGCCGCGCCGTCAAGGCCGCATATCTCCATTATCTTATCTCCATCAAGCCAGCCGAGAATACAGGTTGAAAGCCCCTGAGCTGCCGCCTCGGCAGTTATGTAAGCGGCAACGATGCCGATATCAATGGAGCGATAGTCGTTTTTCTTCATCTTGGCACCGATAGCCGCCGTTTTAACATAGGGCTTCTCGGAAATAACTATCTGCACGGGAGCATCAGGCGCAAATTTATTCATTCCCATTCCCTGCGTTGCCCTTGCAACAGCCTTTGCCGTCTCGCCCGTGCAAACCGTCAGATGATAGGGCTGTCCGTTACAGGCGGAGGGGCTGAGTCTTGCCGCCTCAAGGATAGCCTCAAGCTTTTCACGCTCAACTGCTCTGCCCGCGTCATAGCTTCTGCAGGACTGTCTGTTTTCTGCTATCTCTGTAAAGTTCATAAGCACCCCAAATTTTTGATATTTTCTTCTATTTGCTTTATGATAAAAACAAATTCCTCATCGCTTTTTCCCGTGGGATCAGCCAGCCCCCAGTTTTCGTCAAAGGCGCGGCCGATAAAGGGGCATCCAACGTCGCATCCCATAGAGATCGCCACGTCAGGCGTGGGTATCTTATCAAAGGTCTTGCTATACTGAGTTTTTTCCATATCAATCCCGTACAGCTCCTTCATAAGACGAACCGCATCCTGATTTATCTGCGGCTTTGTTTCCGTTCCTGCAGAATAAAACTCAAATTCTCCACCCCTGAGATGCTTGCCGAGAGCCTCTGCTATCTGACTGCGGCAGGAATTGTGTATACATATAAACGCTACTTTTTTCATCTGAACGGACACCTTTCTCCTATACACTGATTATTCTGCTGACTATGGGTGCATTTAACATTCCCAAGCTCCATTTCAATGCCGAGATTTTCCTTTGCAAATTTAACAGCCTCACCAATTGCAAGATAAGAATTTCGCTTGCAGCAGCGAGGACCGCCAACGCGGCCTATAGCGCCAAGAGAGGCTGACGTCATAAGATTGGACGCTCCCCATTCCTTATTTGCAAGAGGGGTTGAGCCGGTTACGATGGAAACGAACATTCCCGAGCTGATGGCTGCTCCGCAGGCGCCCCAAAATCCGCAAGCTCCTCCCGGAACTTTTTTTCCTCTCGACTGCATTTCCAAAAGTGCCTTCACAAGATCTATATCCCCACCTGCATTTTTATAAGCGCAAAGGAGCGCAGATCCCACCATAATATGATGCTCAGGTCCGTGCATATGGCAAAAGGGAAGGTCCATCAGAGTGCGCAGAACAGCTATAGGATCCTTAGACGTTTCCTTCATGCACACGTCTATGATCTCGCCGATCCCCTTTGTGTGGCATTCGTTGCAAACGTAATGCCCCTTGGCGCAGGCAGTTTTGCTTTGCTCCTTCTTATGGCAAAGAAAGCATTCCATTTCCTTATCCTCTTCAAAATAAACAAGAGGAGAGCCGCAAATAAGACATTCTTCCTTCATAATTTTCCTTTCCGCTTTTCACAAAAGCAAGGTGAATTTATTTTTTTCAAAGACGATGAGCCCCTCATCGCGCATTTTGCAAAGCTCATTTGACATAGCGCTTCTGTCAACAGAAAGGTAATCTGCCAGCTGCTGACGGTTAAAGGGGATATCAAAGATTGAGCTATTATGTCGCCCTGCCTGCTCCGACAAATACGAAAGCAATTTTTCTCTTGTGCTTCGCTTTGACATATGCCCAAGCTTGCCCACAAGCCTTCTGTTCTTTTCCGAAATTGCAAAAAACAGATTCGCTACTATAAGGGTATGAAATCTGCAGGAGTTTGAGCAAACGCTGAGCACTCTGTTTATATCCAAATATACCACAACACTATCCTCGAGTGCAACCACGTCGTTCACAAGCGCCTCGCTGCCGGGGGCGGCATACGCCTCTCCAAACATTTCTCCAACGCCCACAACGCTTATTATACTGCGGTTTCCCCAATAATCATCATGCTGAACGTGGAGCTTTCCCTCAAGCAAAACTGTTATATACTTGTGATATTCTCCGCGCCTGAGAACGTATTCTCCTCTTTTAAAGCACTCTAACTTCGCCTGCAGGCAGGAAAGAAGGGCTTCTATCTCCTCGTCCTTTATTCCTGCAAAAAGCTTTATCCTTTTTAAAACTGGAATATATTTTTTCATAACAACCTTCGTTTCGTTGTAAAAACAACAGATTTGTTATAATTATTATACTATAATATACTCAAGAAATCAACAAGGAGTTTAGATATGATAAGAAAAATAATTAAAATAGACAGAGACAAATGTATTGGATGCGGAGAGTGCGCCGATGCATGCCACGAGGGCGCCATTGAAATGATAGACGGGATCGCAACTCTCACGCGAGAGGACTACTGCGACGGTCTTGGAGACTGCCTCCCCGCATGCCCTACGGATGCAATTTCCTTTGAGGAAAGAGAAGCCCCAGAATATAACGAGGCGGCAGTTCTTGCGGCAAAGGCGGAGAAGAGCGCAAAACCCCTGCCCTGCGGATGCCCCGGCTCAAGCGCCAAGGCTATCAAGCGCATACTCTCCACCGCTCCTGCCCCTGCCGCAGATATTGCAACAGAGCTTATACAATGGCCCGTTCAGATAAAGCTTGCGCCTATAAGCGCTCCCTATTTTGACAATGCTAATCTGCTTATTGCGGCAGACTGCTCGGCTTACGCCTACGGAAACTTCCACCGAGAATTTATGAGAAACCATATCACGCTAATCGGCTGTCCCAAGCTTGACGAAGGAGATTATGCCGATAAGCTCACCGCGATCCTTGCTAACAATAATATAAAAAGCGTTACTGTTACAAGAATGGAGGTTCCCTGCTGCGGCGGAATTGAAAATGCCGTTAAACGCGCGCTGATGTCCAGCGGAAAGTTTATCCCCTGGAGGATCGTTACTATCTCAACAGATGGCAGGATTTTGGTCTGAGGCCTTATCATACAATGCCATTATCTAAAAAACATCCCACGTTTTTGACGTGGGATGTTTTTTATCATATCAGATTTCAATCTCAATTCCGACGGGACAATGGTCGCTGCCCATAACGTCTGTAAGTATAAAGCTGTCTCTGACGCGCTCCATAAGGCGATCGGAAACAACGAAATAGTCGATTCTCCAGCCCACGTTCTTTTGCCTTGCCTGATACATATAGCTCCACCAGGAGTATTTTACCTCCTCGGGATAAAGCTCTCGGAAGGTGTCCTTAAAGCCGCATTCCAGCAGCTCTGTGAACTTCCCTCTCTCCTCATCTGAAAAGCCTGCGCTGAAATGGTTGGTCTTGGGATTCTTTAAGTCTATCTCGTTGTGGGCAACGTTCAAATCTCCGCAGTAAACCACGGGCTTGGACTTATCAAGCTCCCTCATATACTCTCTGAGAGCATCCTCCCACTCCATACGGTAGGAAAGCCTTGCAAGCTCCTTTTGGGAATTGGGAGTGTATACGCAGAGAAGATAAAACTCCTCAAACTCAAGAGTTATCGCTCTGCCCTCGTGATCGTGCTCCTCAATGCCGAGACCGTACTTAACGGAAAGCGGCTCGCGCTTCGTGAACACCGCCGTTCCCGAATAGCCCTTCTTCTCAGCGCTGTACCAATACTGATGATAGCCCTCTGCCATAAAATCTGCCTGTCCGGGCTGCATCTTCGTTTCCTGAATGCAGAAAATATCTGCATCCACACTATCAAAAAATTCTCCAAAGCCCTTATTAAGGCAGGCTCTGAAGCCGTTTACGTTCCAAGAAATAAATTTCATAAAAATTTCCTTTCAGCCTATGGCTGCACAAAATAATAATGAAACAAACGCGGGTCTGCAAAGCAGACAAAAATCCTGATTTTCGATTTTTAGTGTTTGTTTACGCGTGAAAGTGTTTTACTTCGATCAAGACTGTTTGAACTTTCACGCTGGCCTCACCAGATAAAAGGAATTAATCTGTATTTAACCTTTTTCGTGTACTCATCGTAGCCCTCAAGGCCCTCTCGGAGCACCTTTTCCTCATTTTTTATGCGAACGCCTATAATTAACGGATAAACGCAAATTATGGCAAAAGATATCCAGGATCCGAGAATTATGGGCATTGCAAGAAACATAAAGACAGTTGCCGTATACATTGGGTGGCGAATAATGCCGTAAAGCCCGTCGGAAACCACCTTCTGCCCCTCCTGCACCTCAATTATCCTTGACAAATAAGCGTTTTCACGCATTACCTCTGCAAACATTCCGTAGCCGAGAAGGAAGATAACAGCCGCTAAAATCACCGCCCAGGTGGGTATTTTCGTCCATCCGAAGCGAAAATCAAGGCCTGCAACAACAAACACGCCTAAAAAGGCAAGCGCAGAAAATCCTACCACTTTTTTCTGTGTTCCTTCCTTTTCTTTGGGCTCAAGTCGCTTTTTCAGAAGTTCGGGAGCTTTTATATAAAGAACCACGCCCATTATAAGCACGGGAACGAACAAAACTGCTGAAAATACCCATCCGTTCACAAAATCAAGGGTTCCTGCGGGCAAAAATATCAGCGCGCCGATAATAATTATTCCGCTTAAAAATTTTACTAAAGCATTTAAAAGAAGTTTCAATTTACACCTCAAGGTCATTCAACACAATAAGACTTAAAACCATCAGAATATATTCTCTCTCCGTCGGGCATCACCCACATTGCCTCTGCATCCTCTATGGAATCTATGATAGCCTCCCCCTCCGCCTGAGTCATTGTGAAAAGGGCGGTTGAGAGAGCGTCTCCCATAGCGGAGCTTTTACAAACTATGGTGACAGAGAGAAAATTCTCGCCGGGGAAAAGAGTTTCCGGATCAATTATATGGTGATATCTCTTGCCGTCCACCTCATAATAGCGCTGATAGGTTCCGCTTGTTACAACGGACATATCCTCAAGCATAAGATATTCTATATAGGGGTTCTCCTTGTCGGTGGTATCGGGGTTTTCAACGCCAACCTTCCATTTTTCGCCGTCGTCGCGCACACCGACTATTCTGATATTTCCGCCGATATTAAGAGAATAGCCGTTCATTCCGCGCTCTGCCATATACCGAGCCACAGCCTCAACGGCATAGCCCTTGGCAACAGCGCCCACGTCCAGCCTCATCTGAGGGTCGGCCAAGCGGACGGTCTTATTTTCGTAATCTATGATAAGGTCCTCAATATTGGTAAATTCCTTTGCCGCCTTCAGCGCGTCAATGGAAGGAAGCCTTGCGGAGGCGGGATCGTTTATGCCCTCGTTTCGGTAGTTATGCCATATATTAAGAACGCTTCCCATTGCAACGTTCAGCTTGCCACTCGTTGCAGCATACATTTCCTTCGCATAGGAAAGCATATCGATCAGCTTCTGGTCCACCGTCAGCGCTTCGCCGCCTGCATTATTGACAGCACAAAGGTTGTTTACGCCATCATATGTGTTATAAATAGTGTATAGCTTATGATATTCCTCGAGAAGAGCCTTTATCTCCTTGCAGTTTTCGTCAAATATCTCCTTTGACTTTTCATAGCCAACGATCATTGAGACCGTATCAAAATAGTCAAAGCTGTAATCGGAAAACTTTTCCTTCTTCCCTGCGCCGCAGCCAAAAAGGCTCAGCACAAGAGCGCATATTATAAATAAGCTGAAAATTCGCTTCATATTATCCTCAAACGTGAACCCCAAGCCGTCTAACGACGACTTGAGGACCCCTTACAAACAAAAAAATTAGAGAGGCAGTTTCCCACCTCTCTAATTATAACCCATAATTTTAAATTATGCAACAGTTGCAGCCTTAACTGCAGCCTTTACCATATCAGCTACGCCGATTGTGCAGCCTGCGCTAACGAGGGACTCAACGCCCTTGTAGCCGTCCTCTGCAACGAGAGCGGAGATTTCTGTAGCTGTGAGACCGATGCATGCTGCATCAAAAACGTCAGCCTGCTCGTTCCATTCCTTTGTTGCGCCGCCGTAAGCAACCATACCGTAGTCTGTGCCGAGCTGGTCCTTAGTCTTGATAGCGCCAGCCTCTGTTGTTGTAACGCCTGCAGCGTCAAAAGCGAACTTAGCCTGAACAGCGTCTGTTGCCATAGCTACAACCTTGCCCTCAGCATCAACTGCTGCAGCAGAGATTGTTGCGTCAACGTTGTTTGCACCTGCAGCATCAGCTGTTGCATCCTTAGGCTCTGTAGCGAAGATGAAGCCGAGCTGAAGTGTGGATTCAACCACTGCAGGACCATTCGCTGCGTTTTCAGCTGCCGCTGCTACAACTGCTACGAAATCTGTAACTGAGATTGTGCAGCCTGCTGTGAGAACTTCCTCTGTGCCCTTGCCGCCGTCTGCTGCGAGAGCCTTAACCTCTTCAGCTGTTTTGCCGATAGCTGTCTGGCAGAAAGCGTCAGCCTGCTCGAACCATTCCTTAGCAGCGCCGGCATATGCTACCATACCGTAGTCAGCGCCGAGCTCATACTTTGTCTTGATCTCGCCTGCGGGAACAGCCTTACCCTCAGCTGTGAAGCCTACTGTAACAGCAGCTGTATCGATAACGCACTTAACGATCCTGCCTTCAACGTCAAGAAGAACTGCAGCAGCATTGATTGTTGCCTCGCCCTTACCCTCAGCATCAGCTGTTGCGGATGTTACAGCGGAAATTGCAGATTCTACTGCGAAACCAAACTTAAGGTTGTCTGCCTTCTTCTCGCAGCCTGCGAATGCAAACATAGCAACGAGCATTGCTGCGCAAAGAAGAATGCTAATGATCTTCTTCATTGTTTTTGTACTCCTTTTATGTATTATTAGAGAGTTTTTGCTAAAATAATTGTACTATCTAAAATATACTTTGTCAATAGGATTTAAGCTTTATTTCCACATTTTACATTTTCGTGAAAACAAACAAAAAACGGCGCAAATGCGCCGCTAACAAGATTATTATACCATAGTGTTATGCACTTGTCAATAATTATCTTTGGTTGTTGTGACAAATTCTCTGTTATAAATAAAATATTTTTAGTAACTTCGTACAATTTACCACTTGCAAGACCTATATTTCTATGATATACTATAGACACAGAAAAGAAAGAGAGATCAAACCAATGAACTAAAAAAATCTCCCTGATTCAAATTCTTGAATAAGGATCTGAAAACAGATTACATTAAAAATTCAAGATTTTGAAAAAACAATTCCCTTCTGCTTTTTAATAAAACAATTCCAAACAAAGTTCATCTCACTTAAGAGAATTTAATGAAAATGTGTTTTGAGAAGCGATGATTTAAAAATTAAGGAAGGCTATTTAAAGAAAGAGAGGATAATCAAAAGATGTTAGATATCAAGAGTGAACAGAAATGACCCTTAACTGCGTAGTATCTTAGCTGATGTGCAGTTAAGGGTCATTTCTAATTTATACGGACGATGCAAGCCCTATGGGGCTTTTTTT